>NZ_JALBHA010000124.1:0-14110 GCF_023006445.1 Bradyrhizobium sp. SHOUNA76 | reverse complement strand
GGCTTCGTCGAGCCCGCCGGCGGCCGCGGCCTGATCGTGCGCAATCTCGACATCTCCGAGGTGCTTGAACTCTACGCCATGCGCGAGATCATGGAAGGCGCCGCCGCGCGCCTTGCCGCCGAGCACGCCTCCGCCCCCGAGATCGATGCCATCAGGGATATCGAGCAGGCTTTTGTCGAGGCGTCGGAGACCGACGCAGCCGAGATGGCAAGAGAAAGGGCAAGGCTCAATCGCGCCTTCCACGAGGCCATCTGCCGCGCCGCGCGCAACCGCTATCTCGACAATGCCTCCCGCGAATTGCAGGACTGGATCGCCCTGCTCGGTCCGACCACATTCACCGTATCGGGCCGCCCGTCGACCAGCCACGGCGAGCATCAGGCCATCATCGACGCCATCGCCGCGCGCAAAGGCGATGAGGCGGAGCAACTCGCGCGCGCGCATATCCGCGAGGCGCTGCGCTGTCGGCTCAAGCTGCTGCAGAAGCAATAGGCCTGTGGCTCACGCTTCCCAAATGCGCACCAGCAGCCAATAGCCGCCGAGCAAGCTGATCACCGCCGACACCATGTAGACCAGTCTCGCCGCCCTCACCGGCCCGGCCCGGTCGGTCGTGGTCAGCCGGTCCAAGAAGCCGAGCGCCGGCAGCGCGACCGCGACGATCGCGATCTGCCCGATCTCCACGCCGATGTTGAAGGCGGCGAGCGCCGGTACTGCTGCGTTTGGCGGCAGGCCGATCTCGCGAAGCGCTCCGGCGAAGCCAAAGCCGTGGATCAGTCCGAACAGAAAGGTCATGCGCCAGCGCTTGTCGACATCGCGTGAGAAGAAGTTCTCCACGGCCACGAAGACGATCGAGGCGGCGATCGCAGGCTCCACAATGCGGCTTGGGATGACGAGGAGGTTCAGCGCGGCCAGCGACAAGGTGATCGAATGGGCGATGGTGAAGGCCGTCACGATCTTGACGACGGGAAGGAGCTGTCTGGCCCACAACACCACGGCAATCAGGAATGCGACGTGATCGTAGCCGAGGAAGATGTGCTCGATGCCGGTCAGGCCATAGCGCTGCATGGTCGACCACAGCGGCGGCGCAGTTGAGAGCGTGACCGACGTATTGCCGGCGTCCAGCAAGGCCTGCACCTCCGACCTGCCCTGCGCGATCAGCACGACTTGGCGTGCGCCCGGATCCTTCTCGGTCAGCACGGTGGAGCGGTAGATGATGTCGCCGCCGGCCTCGGCGCAGGCAAAGCTGTTGCGATAGATGATGCCGTCGCCGTCGGCCAGGATCGCTGCATCTCCGGCCGGACAGGCCCTGGCCCCGCCCGTTACGGCCAAGTGCGTGCGCATATAGGCGAGGATGGCTGCTCCGGCCGCTTCGACCGCCGCGGGATCGACCGCGTCCCGTCTCGAATCATAGGTCTTCGTGCCGATCAGGCGATCGACATCGCCGCCCTTCAATCCGAGCTCGACCCTCACCGTGCGATCGGGGCTCAGCGCCACGCGCGCCGTGACGAGGTTGACCTGATGCGCCTCAGCCGGAAGACCGATGCCGAGCAGAACCGCAAGCCACATCAGCCGCGGCCATCTCATGGTCCCACCCCATTGCCGTCACGCCAGCACATCCGCCACGACCGCCTTCAGGAGGTCCTTCACATCAGCCGGTCTCAGCCGCACCTGCAATCCGCGCTGACCGCCATTGAGATAGACTTGGTCGTGCGCGAGCGCGCTCTGCTCGATCACGGTGCCGACCTGCTTGCGCTGTCCGAACGGGCTGATGCCTCCGACCTTGTATCCGGTGACGCGCTCGGCCTCGGGTGGCTTCATCATCTGCGCCGACTTGCCGCCCGCGGCCGCTGCGAGCTTCTTCATCGAGACCTCCTGGTCGGATGGGACGACGACGCAGACCGGCTTGCCGTCCACCAGCGCCATCAGCGTCTTGAGGACGCGCGCCGGGTCCTCGCCGAGCGCGGCGGCGGCCTGAAGGCCGATACTCTCGGCGTCAGGATCGTAGTCGTAGGCATGGACGGTGAAGGCAATACCGGAGGCCGTGAGCGCTCGGGTGGCGGGCGTAACTTTGGACATGCGCCATGTCTACCACCGTCGTTGCGAGGAGCGAAGCGACGAAGCAAGCCAGAATCTTGCCGTTGAGGCGGCCTGGATGGCTTCGCTTCGCTCGCAATGACGGTGTAGACACGTTTGTGCACCACACCCTCGACCATCGCCCGGCTTGACCGGGCGATCCAGTATTCCAGAGACGTCAGCGATTGAACCGAAAGGCCGCGGCGTACTGGATGCCCCGGACAAGCCGGGGCATGACGGCGGTTTTTGTGGCAAGCCTCGTGCGCGGGGACGACAGCGGAATTTGGTGATCCTACGCCGTCAAACTCCACGGGCAGAAGGTCCTCCCTACTCCGCCGCGTCCCGCATTTCCGCGCGCTCGGCCCTGGCCGCGCAGAACTTGAATTCCGGGATCTTGCCGAACGGATCGAGCGCCGGGTTGGTCAAGAGATTCGCTGCCGCTTCCGCGTAGCAGAACGGCATGAACACCATGTTCTCCGGCACGTCGCGGTCGGAGCGCACCTTGACCTCGACGGCGCCGCGGCGGGTCTCCAGCCGAATGAAATCGCCGGGCGCGAGCTTCTTCATGCGCATGTCCTTTGGCGACATGAAGGCGACCGCCTCCGGCTCGATCTGGTCGAGCACCTGCGCGCGACGGGTCATCGAGCCGGTGTGCCAGTGCTCCAGCACGCGGCCGGTCGACAGCACCATCGGATATTCGGCGTCGGGCACTTCGTCCGGCGGTATGACGTGAGCCGGCACGATCTTGCCGCGGCCGCTCGCGGTCGGGAAGCCCGTGGTGAAGATGATCTCGTTGCCGGGCACGTCGGGACCGTCGACCGGATAGGTCACCGCGCCTTCGCGCACCAGCCGCTCCCAGGTGATGTTCTTCAGCGACGGCATCAGCTGCGCCATCTCGGTGAAGACGTCGCCGGGGCCGGCATAATTCCACGGCAGGCCCATGCGCTTGCCGATCTCCTGAATGATCCAGAGATCCTGCCGCGCATCACCGGGTGGCTTGATCACCTGGCGCGCGAGCTGCACGCGGCGATCGGTGTTGGTGAACGAGCCTTCCTTTTCCGCAAACGCCGAGGCAGGCAGGATGACGTCGGCGTGGAACGCGGTCTCGGTGACGAAGAGATCCTGCACCACGAGATGGTCGAGCATCGCGAGCGCCTGGCGCGCATGCTGGAGATCGGGATCGGACATCGCGGGATTCTCGCCCTCGATATACATGCCCTTGATCTCACGGGCATGGATCGCGTTCATGATCTCGACCACGGTGAGGCCGCGAACGGGATCGAGGTCCTGGTCCCACAACTTCTCGAAGGCCCCGCGCAAATCGTCGCGGCTGACCGGCTGATAGTCCGGCAAAAACATCGGGATCAGACCGGCGTCGGAGGCGCCCTGCACGTTGTTCTGGCCGCGCAGCGGATGCAGGCCGGTGCCGGGCCGACCGACCTGGCCGGTGATCAGCGCCAGCGCAATCAGGCAGCGCGCATTATCGGTGCCGTGGACATGCTGGCTGATGCCCATGCCCCAGAAGATGATCGACGACTTCGCCCGCGCATAGGTCCGCGCGACCTCGCGCAGCGTTTGCGCCGGGATGCCGCAGATCGCTTCCATCTTCTCCGGCGTGAACTCCTTGATCTTCTCCTTGAGGTCGTCGAAGCCCTCGGTGTAGCCGGCGATGTACTGGTCGTCGGTCAGGCCTTCCGTGATGATCGTGTTGATCATCGCGTTCAGCATCGCGACGTCGGAGCCGGGCTTGAACTGCAGATGCTTGGTCGCGTGGCGCGACAGCGTCTGCCGGCGCGGATCCATCACGAACAGCTTTGCGCCGTTCTGCTTGACCGCGTTCTTGATGAAGGTCGCCGCGACCGGATGGTTCACGGCCGGATTGGCGCCGATCACGATGATGACTTCGGCGTCCATCGCAGCGGCGAACGGCGCCGACACCGCGCCCGAGCTCAGGCCTTCGAACAGCGCGGCGACCGAGGAGGCGTGGCACAGTCGGGTGCAATGGTCGACGTTGTTCGAGCCGAAACCGGTGCGCACCAGCTTCTGGAACAGATAAGCCTCTTCGTTCGAGCCCTTGGCCGAGCCGAAGCCCGCCAGCGCCTTCACGCCCTTCTCGTCGCGGATCTTGACGAGGCCCTTGGCGGCGATGTCGAGCGCTTCTTCCCAGCTTGCCTCGCGGAAATGGGTGAAGGGGTTGGCCGGATCGACCTGGTCGTTGGAATCCTTCTTCGCATTCGGCAGCCGAACCAGCGGCTTTGTCAGGCGATGCGGGTGGTGGATGTAGTCGAAGCCGAAGCGACCCTTGACGCAGAGGCGGTTGTGATTGGCGGGGCCGTCGCGGCCTTCCGCATAGATCACCTTCTCGTCCTTGACCTCGTAGGTAACCTGGCAGCCGACGCCGCAGAACGGGCAGAGCGAATCGACCTTCTTGTCCGCGTAAGTCACGCGGGTCTGCTTCTCGTCGAGCATCACGGCCGGCATCAACGCGCCGGTCGGACAGGCCTGCACGCATTCACCGCAGGCGACGCAAGTGGACTCGCCCATGGGATCGTCGAAGTCGAACACGATCTTCGAGCCGTGATTACGGTAGGCCATACCGATGACGTCGTTGACCTGGACCTCGCGGCAGGCGCGCACGCAGAGGCCGCACTGGATACAGGCATCGAGATTGACGCGCATCGCCGGATGGCTGGCGTCGGTCGCCCAGCGCTCGGCGGCGGGGAAGCGGCTCTCGGTGACGCCTGTCGTCTCGGCCCAGTGCCAGAACTTCGAATCCGGATCGTGGCTGGTCTCGCGCGCCGGCTGGTCGGCGACGAGCAACTCCATCACCATCTTCTGCGCCGACACCGCCCGCGCAGACTCGGTCTTCACCTTCATGCCGACCGACGGCGTACGCTTGCAGGATGCCGCCAGCACGCGTTCGCCCTCGATCTCGACCATGCAGGCGCGGCAATTGCCGTCGGGGCGATAGTCTGGCGCCGGCGAGTAGCACAGATGCGGGATGTCGCGGCCCTGGCGCTTTGCGACCTGCCAGATGGTCTCGCCGGCATTGGCTTCGACCTGCTTGCCGTCGAGCTCGAACGTAATCTTGGTCATTCAGCCGCTTCCTTGAACTCGTCAGGGAAATATTTGATCACGGTGGACAGCGGATTCGATGCTGCCTGTCCAAGCCCGCAGATCGAGGCATCGCGCATCGCTTGGCTCAATTCTTCCAGGAGAGCGCGGTTCCAGACCGGCTTCTGCATCAGAGCTGCCGCCTTCTGGGTTCCGACGCGGCACGGCGTGCACTGGCCGCAGCTCTCGTCCTCGAAGAACTTCATCAGGTTCAGCGCCGCCGCGCGCACGCTGTCCTTCTGCGACAGGATCACGATCGCGGCCGAGCCGATGAAGCAGCCGTATTTCTCCAGCGTGCCGAAATCGAGCGGAATGTCGTCCATCGACGCCGGCAGAATGCCGCCGGACGCGCCGCCCGGCAAGTAAGCATAGAACTGATGGCCGTCGGCCATGCCGCCGCAATATTCGTCGATCAGCTCGCGCACAGTGATGCCCGCGGGCGCCAACTTCATGCCCGGGTTCTTGACGCGACCCGAGACCGAGAAGCTGCGCAGGCCGTTGCGCTCATGACGGCCGTGGCCCTTCCACCAGTTGGCGCCCTTCTCGACGATGTCGCGCACCCACCACAGCGTCTCGATGTTGTTGATCAACGTCGGCAGGCCGAACAGGCCGACCTGGAACGGATAAGGCGGCTTGTGCCGGGGCAGGCCGCGCTTGCCCTCGATGCTTTCGAGCAGCGAGGATTCCTCACCGCAGATATAGGCGCCGGCGCCGCGGCGCATGTGCAGCGTCGGACCGCCCGGTGGAAGCTTTGCGATCTCGCGCTCCAGGATCTCGCGTGAGGCCGGATATTCGTCGCGCAGGTAGATGTAGACGTCGGAGGCCTGCACCACATGCGCACCGATCAGCATGCCCTCGATGAAACGGTGCGGATCGCTTTCGAGGTAGACGCGGTCCTTGAACGTGCCGGGCTCGCCCTCGTCGCCGTTGATCGCCATCAGTCGCGGGCCGGGCTCGCCGAGCACTGCGCGCCATTTGCGTCCTGTCGGGAAGCCGGCGCCGCCGAGGCCGCGCAGCGAAGCATCATCGAGCGCCTTCAGAAGGTCGTCCTTTGACAGCTCGCCGGAGCGCAGGCGGCCCAGCAGCTTGTAGCCGCCCCCGGCAACATAGGCCTCATAGCCGACATAGTTGGGCAGATGCGCGTGGGTGTCGCCGGCCTTCGCGGCCGCCATGACGTTGGCCACGCTCGCGTGGTCGACGAAATTGTGCCCGACCTCGGCCGCCGGCGCGGTGTCGCAGCGGCCGACGCAGGGCGCGCGCACCACGCGAATGCCGGGACCGCTCGCACTTTGCAGGTCTTCGAGCAGCTTCTCGCCGCCGAGCATCGCGCAGGTCAGCGAATCGCAGACGCGGATCGTCAGCGGGGCGATGTCCGGCTCGCCCTCCTTCACCACGTCGAAATGCGCGTAGAAGGTCGCGGTCTCGAACACCTCCGCGAAGGCGAGCTTCATCTCGTCGGCGAGCGCGGCGAGATGCGCGGCAGAGATCTGGTGATATCTATCCTGGATCAGATGCAGATATTCGATCAGCAGATCGCGCCGCCGCGGCCTGTCGCCGAGCAGTTGCTCGATCTCGTGCGAGGCAGTGGGATCGACCTGGCGCCCTTTAGGGGTGGCCTTGGCGCGTCGGCGCCCCTCACCGGGGTGCTCGAACGGGCGGACCTTGTGCACGTCGTGGCTCATCGATTCGTCTCAATCTGTCTTTTAGAACAACTCCAGTTCTAGCCCTTGGCATGCCAGATGCCAAGGGAATTATCTTGCTCGCTGAAGCAGTTGGGCGCAGCCCAAGGCAAACCCTGGATCGCCGTACGGACCCGGTCTTGCGTTCGTCCAAGGCGCGAACCGATAGAACGAAGCCTGAATTGGTCTGGAGATCAATAAAGGCTTCCTATGCTGCGATAGCGAAATCGTATCGCGCTCCGCTTCGAGCCTTACCCTCCACGCCCCGGTGCTGACCAGGTCAGCTTTTGCCCATGCACTCCTCGATATAGAACCAGCGATCGTCACCCGCCAGGCCCTTGGCCTTCACGTCCTTGCGGCACTCCTTGAGCTTCGACTTGTTGGCGCTCCACTTGGCCTTCATGTCCTTGAGCTTCTGCGCGGTGAGCTTGATCTTGCCGGGCTTGGCCTCGGTCGCGGCGGGCGGCGTTACGGCCGGTGCCGCGGCTGTCTGCGCGGATGCGGATTGCAGGGCGCCGGCGACGAGCAGTATGGCGGCGGCACAAGCGAGTTTACGAACCATCGAATCCCCCAGGGTAAGCTTGAAACAATTGAAATGAGCAGCGGGAGCGCGCCCTCGGTGCGCTCCCGCTCGCGATGAATGTGCGATCAGAAGATCTTGACCGCGCTTTCCAGCGTCTTCCAGACACCCCAAGCCAAGGGAATGCCGACGAAGGCCCAGAACAGCCCCGCCCTGGCGTCGAGCCCGCCAAAGCCGATGCCGTAGGAGCCATGCGGCCCCGCAGCTGCAGCGCTGGCGCTCGCCGCCTGCAATTTGGCGACATCGGCGTCCTTCATGTGCCACTTCGAATCGACCGGCTTGATCAGGTAGTTGCAGATCAGGCCCGCGATCAGCATCGCGCACAGAATGTACATCGTGGTGTTGTAGAGCTGGTCGCGCGGCACGCCGGCCGCGAGTTGGAACTCGCGGATGTAGTTCACCACGACGGGGCCGATGATGCCCGCCGTCGACCATGCCGTCAGCAGCCGCCCGTGGATGGCGCCGACGAACTGGGTGCCGAACATGTCGGCGAGATAGGCCGGCACGGTGGCGAAGCCGCCGCCATACATCGACAGGATGATGCCGAAGCCGAGCACGAACAGCAGCTTCGAGCCCATCGCCGCAAAGGTCGGCGCCAGCGCGTAGAGCACGATGCCGAGGATGAAGAACGTGTAGTAAGTGTTCTTGCGCCCGATCTTGTCCGACAGCGACGCCCAGAAGAAGCGGCCGCCGATGTTGAACAACGAGAGCAATCCGGCGAAGCCCGCGGCGATCGCGGCAATCTGCGCCTTCTGCCCGGCGTCGAGCGCGTTGAAGCCGACGTCCGGAAGGCCGATCAGCTTGCCGGCGAAGATCTCTTGCAGCATGGGCGAGGCCATGCCGATCACGCCGATGCCGGCCGACACGTTCAGGCACAGCACCCACCAGATCAGCCAGAACTGCGGCGTCTTGTGCGCATCGTTGAGATGAACGTTGTTCTTCGAGATCATCGCGTTGGCCTTGGACGGCGGGGTCCAGCCCTCGGGCTGCCAGCCGGGCGGCGGCAGGCGATAGCGGAACGCGCCGATCATCATGAACACGAAGTAGATGACGCCCATCGCGACGAAGGTCTCCCAGACGCCGACCGAGGTCGGGGTCTTGAAGTAGTTCATCAAGAGGTTCGCCAGTGGCGCGCCGATCATGGCGCCACCGCCGAAGCCCATGATGGCCATGCCGGTCGCCATGCCGCGGCGATCGGGGAACCATTTGACGAGCGTCGACACCGGGGAGATGTAGCCGAGGCCGAGGCCGATACCGCCGATCACGCCCGAACCCAGCCACAACAGCCAAAGCTGATGGGTGTAAACTCCGATCGCACCGAGGAAGAGACCGCCGCACCAGCAGAGCGCCGAGACGAAGCCCGCCTTGCGCGGCCCCACGCGCTCCAGCCAGCCGCCCCACACCGCAGCCGCGATACCGAGCAGCACGAAGAACAGGGTGTACATCCATCCCATGCTGGCGACCTTCCAGTCGCAGCTGGTCGTGAACAGCTCCTGCCACAGCGACATGTCGGGGCAGGCTTTCGGCGCGCTGATGCCGATCGCGCGCGACAGCGGCAGCCAGAACACCGAGAAGCCGTAGGCCATGCCGATGCACAGATGGATGCACAGCGCCGCCGGCGGCACCAGCCAGCGATTGAAACCGGCCGTCGCTATCGTGCGTTCACGATCGAGAAAGCCGGAAGCACCAACCGGTGCAAGAACGGTATCGGCAGTCGTCATAAGCATTACCTCCCAAGCGCGGCCTTGCCGGCACATCGGTTTGAGACCAGTCGTGCGTGCTTGACAGCCGCGCATGACCGGTCGGACTTCATGCCGAAGCGGAATCGTGTGGTGCGCATCGCGTCATGTGCGCCGAGCTAGCAGCTGATCGCGGGTGATGTCCCTTCACCTTGCAAGCAGCGTTGCAGTGACGGCTATCGCGCCCCTCATCCCCCTCAACACCCTGTCTTGATATGAGCAACGCGCGTGCCAGAAGTCACATCGTGACGATTCAATGGCTTCCCGCAGTGCAATGTGCCGCGCCGGACAGAATGTCCTGAAATCCTCGGACAAAATGTCCCATCAGCTCGCTTCCGGCAGCCACACCGTGAACGTGCTCCCGGAACCGACGCGGCTTTCGGCGGTGATCTGTCCGCCCTGGCGCTTGATCAGCGTCTGGCTGATGGAGAGGCCCAGCCCGGTGCCCTGCCGCCGTTTCGTGGTGTAGAAGGGGTCGAATATCTTTTCGATCACCTCGGCGCTCATGCCGATGCCGGTATCCGTGACCTCAATGGCGACCCCTTGACGGCCGTCGCGCTCGACATCGAAGGAGCGTAGCGTCAGGGTTCCGCCGTCCGGCATGGCGTGGATGGCGTTGACGATGAGATTGACGAGGACCTGCTGCAGCTCGTTGCGATTCATCAGCACGAGCCGGTTGGCGCGGTCGTCCCTGGCCACGGCGATCTCGGTCTTGTTCAGGAGATGCTGCACCAGCGGCAGACAGTCGGAGATCACGCTCGTCGGCGCGTGGCGCTCGACATAGCCGGCATATTCCTCCGGCCTTGCAAACTGCAACAGCTTGGTCACGATCTGGCTGATGCGGTGAATCTGCTCGTCGAGCAGGCGAAACTCGATCTTCGCCTTGTCGGCATCGGCCCCGAACACGCTGCGGATGACGTCGAGATTGCCCTGCATCACCGCGATCGGATTGTTGATCTCGTGCGCAACGCCGGCGGTGATCTCGCCGATCGCAGCCAGCTTCTCGGACATGATGAGCTGCTTGGTGGTTGCCTCGAGCTTGAGATTGGCGTGCTCGAGGTCCCGCGTGCGCTCCCGCACGCGGACGTTCAACTCCTCATTCCATTCCCGGAGCTGTCGGTCGCGTTCCTGGATCTGGTCGAGCAGGCTGTCGAGATGAACGGCGACGCGGCCGATCTCGTCACCCAGCACCGGCATCTTGGTGCGGGCGGAGAGGTTGCCCCGCTCCACCTCGGTGATGGTCGCCGTGACGCGCTCCAGCGGCATGAAGATGGAGGTCGCCCAGCGCAGGAAGATCGGCACGGTTGCGGCGGTGATCGCGATGAACGCTGCGATGATGATCCCCAAGGTCTGGTATTTGGCTTCGCTGAACGGCTTCTCCAGAAAGCCGACATAGAGCATGCCGACCCGCTTGCCGTAACTGTCGACCAGCGGCTCGTAGGCGGAGATGTACCAGTCATTGACCACGAAGGCGCTATCGAGCCAGGTGCGTCCCTCGCCCAGCACGGCCGAGCGCACCGCCGCCGATACGCGCGTGCCGAGCGCGCGCCGTCCCTCGAACAGACGGACATTGGTCGATATCCGCACGTCATCTAGGAACAGCGTCGCGGTGCCCTGGCTGCCCTCCGGCAGGCTCGCCGCGCGATAGACGAGATCGTTGATCGTGTCGATGAATTCGAGGTTCTGGTTGAGCAGTGTGCCGCCGACCAGCGCAGCGGCGCCGCCGTCGGGTAGCATCGCCCGGCTCGCCGCATGCACGACCATGCCGCGCGTCTCCGCGCTGCGGTCGGTCGGCACCGCGTTCGGGGTCGACACGAGATCCAATCGCGCGCGCTCGGCCAGGGCCGGCGAAATTGCGGCGAGATCGTCGTTGCCGAAAATGTCGACGCCCGTCGCAGGGACCTGGCCCGATAGCGCTGACACGATGATCGGCCAGTCACCTCTCGGTTGATGCTGCAGCGGTGGCGACGAGGCCAGGACCTCGCCGCGATCGTTGGCCAGATACAGGAAATCGAGACCGATTTCCTTGCGGGTCTCGTCGAGCAGATCACGCAGGGAGTCGCGCGCATCCTGCGCCAGCACCTCATGGAAGCGAGCCGACAGGCTGAGCGCCCGGAGCTGGACGCCGGTCTTTTCCAGGATGCGGGCGAGATATTGGTGGGCGATGGTGAGATCGCCGTTCACCTTGGAGATCAGGGTCGCGTCGAATTTCGCGTTCCAGCGATAGATCGCAACTCCGAGCAGCAGCGGCAGGATGACCAGCATCGGCAGCAGCGCGATCGCAAGCAGCCGGAAGCGCACGGAGCGTCCCCGCACGAGCTCGCCGCTGCGGCCGGCAGCATCAGACATCCCACAACGCGCATTTGCGGTCGATGGTCTTGCGCGAGATACCGAGGCGCCGAGCCGCCTCCTCGCGATTGCCATTGACCTCCTTCAGCACGCCGAGAATGTGACGGCGCTCGAGCTCCGCGAGACTGTCGGCAGGCGCCGACTGGCCATCGTTGCGGGGACCTGCGAAATCGTCAGGGAAGGCGCCGAGGATCAGCGTGCGCTCGATCAAATTGCGCAGCTCGCGTACATTGCCCGGCCAATCATAGCTTGCGAGCGCCGCCCGCACCGAGGCGTCGATCGGCACCGGCGGCATGCCGAGCTGAACCGACAGCTTGCTCATGAAGATGGCGGCAAGCTCCTGCACGTCGTCGCCGCGATCCTTCAGGAGCGGCAGCCGGATCTGCATCACGTTGAGCCGGTAGAACAGATCGGCTCGGAAGCGGCCCCTCTCGACCTCCTTCTGAAGCTCGGCATTGGTTGCGAAGATGAAGCGCAAGTCGACCGGAACTTCGCGCTCGGAGCCAACCGGGCGGACGCGGCGGTCTTCGAGCACGCGGAGCAGCTTGCTCTGCATCGGCAGCGGCAGCTCCCCGATCTCGTCGAGGAACAGCGTGCCGCCATGTGCATACAAGAACAGGCCTTCGCGCCCCGAATCGGCACCGGTGAAGGCGCCCTTGATGTGTCCGAACAGCTCGGCCTCGATCATCTCGGGCGGGATCGCCGCGCAATTCACCGGCACGAATGGCTTGTCGGCGCGGTCGGACAGCGAGTGGATCGAGCGCGCCGCCACTTCCTTGCCGGTGCCGGATTCGCCGGTGAGGAGAACCGAGGTCGGCAGGCGCGCGACGCGTGCGATGGTCTCACGCACGCGCAGCGTTGCTGCCGACTGTCCGATCAGATTGTCGCGCAGGAAGGTGCGGTCGGACGAAGCGCGCAAAGCATAGCGCAGGACAAAATTCTCGCGCTGGAGGCGGACACGGTCGAGGCATCGCGCTACCGCGTTGAGGATCTGGTTGGAGCGGAACGGCTTGAGCACGAAATCGGCTGCACCGGCGCGCAGGGCCTGGATCGCGGTGTCGAGGTCGGCATAGGCGGTGATCAGGATGGCGTCGGCGAAAAAGCCGACGGCGCGCTGCTCGGCGAGCCAATCGACGCCATTCTTGCCCGGCATGATGTTATCGAGAATGACGACGTCGTAGCGGTTGGAATCGAGCTTGCGCGAGGCCTGGTCGGTATCGGCCGCCTCGTCCACCAGCTTGCAGCGCGGCGCGAGCGTGCGCACCAGGAAGTTGCGCATGCCCGGCTCGTCGTCGACGATCAGGATGGAGGCCTGCGCCAGCGCGCTGAACTCCGGTCCTGCAGCCGTTTTGCCGAGCTTGACGGCAGGCTCGCGGCCCACCGCCGGAGCTGTGGCGGCGCTTGGCCTCGATGTTGAGAAAGTCATGCCCGATGTCTTAGGTTTGAGATCATCCACCGCAACAACCGGTGCCTTTCGCATTGCAGCGAAGATCCGGCCGTGTCCCCCGCGGGCGCAGCATAGTCAAGCGTCGCCGCCGTGAACATTCGCCTTTCTACGGGGCGTCGCTCTTTTCGACCAGGAACACGATCCGGGTCTGGTTGCGCTCGGTGATCTCGACCTTATCGCCGGTCTCGCGGATCAGATTGGGGATATCAATCACCGACAAGGGGTCGGTGCAGTGAACCTCGAGCTGATCGCCCGGTTGCAACGGTTTTAAGGCCTTGCGCGTCTTCAAGGCGGGGAGCGGGCATTTCAACCCGGTGAGATCGAGCGTGGTTCTGGTCATGCGCGCAACATGGCGAGACGAAGCGAGGGCGTCAACGCAAGGCCTCTAGAGCAGATCGGCATAGGACAAAAAACCTACGCCGTGCCCCGGCTCGACGCCCGTGATGCTCTCACCGAGTTCAACCAGGCCGTCGGTCTCGACCAGCGAGGACAACAGCCCCGCTCCCTCGCGCGGAAACTTGATGGCCTCGAGCCCGCCGTCCTGCGCGCGCCGCAAGGAGGCGCGCACATATTCACGCCGGCCCGCCTTCTTCTTGTAAGTAAACGCGGCGCGCACCGGGATGGGCGTCAACGGCTCCGGCAAGCCACCCGCCAGCGCCAGCACCGTCGGCCGCACCACATGGACAAACGTGACGAAACTCGCGACGGGATTGCCGGGCAATCCGATCAGCGGCGTGCCGTCGATGATGCCCATCGCCACGGGCCGGCCGGGCTTGATCGCCATCCGCCACAGCACCAGCGAGCCGATGCTCTCGACCGCCGCCTTGACGTGGTCCTCCTCGCCGGTCGAGACGCCGCCCGTGGTGAGGATCAGGTCGTGGCGGCCTGCAACCTGCTTCAAGCCATTCGCGAGCGAAGCACGCTCGTCGCGCAGAATGCCGAGGTCGCTGACCTCGCAGCCGAGGCGGCGCAGCATCGCCATCAGCATGAAGCGGTTGGAATCGAACAGCTGCGAGGCGGCGCGTGGCTCGCCAGGAGAAGCCAGCTCGTCACCGGTCGAGAACACCGCAACGCGAATGCGCCTGACCACGTCGAGCCTGACACGCCCGAACGCCGCGGCGAGCGCGACGTG
>NZ_JALBHA010000123.1:0-14172 GCF_023006445.1 Bradyrhizobium sp. SHOUNA76 | reverse complement strand
GGCTTGCTCGCCGGCGGCGCGGCCGGAACCGTGCTTAGCGGCGGGCTCGGCGATCTCCTCAACCAGCTCCAGCAGGGCGGCCACGGCGATGCCGCGAATTCCTGGGTCGGCAAGGGGGAGAACAAGGCCATCGCGCCCGGCGATCTCGCGAACGCACTCGGCGCCGATCAGATCGAGAGCCTGTCAGCCCAGAGCGGCCTGTCGCGCGACGAATTGCTCAACGGGCTCAGCCAGTATCTGCCGCAGGTGATCGACCATTTGACGCCGGACGGACGGCTGCCGACCGAGAACGAGATCTCGGGCAGACTTTGATCGGACTTTGATCGACGCGCTTTCGGGAAGGGGAGCACACTCATGAGCATGGGCGGCCTGTTGTGGATTATCGTCGTCGGCTTCGTCGCCGGCCTCATCGCGCGCTGGCTGGCGCCGGGACCGAATAATCCGAGCGGCTTCATCCTCACCACCATCCTCGGCATCGCCGGCGCGTTTCTCGCGACCTTCATCGGCCAGGCGATCGGTCACTACAGTACCGACCAGGGCGCGGGCTTCATCATGGCCACAATTGGCGCAGTGGTGGTGCTGTTCATCTGGCACCGGCTGGTGGCGAGCGGCGTGATCAAGGGTTAGCGATATAGGCCGTTGGCACGCTGCCGCCCCACGCGACGTCATTGCGAGGAGCTCTTGCGACGAAGCAATCCAGGGTGTCTCCGCGGAGAGATTCCTGGATTGCTTCGCTGCGCTCGCAATGACGAGTTCACGTAATCAAATGCATCCCTGCATCCATGCGCACGACCTCGCCGGTCATGTTGCTGGAGGCCGGCATCGCCAGGAAGCTGACGAGCTGCGCGATGTCCTCCGCTGATGATGCGACCTTCAGCGGCACCCTCGCCACCACGCTGTCGCGCACCTGCTTGGCGCCGGCTTCGCCGCGCCCCTTGGTGAACCAGGGCGTGTCGATGTAGCCGGGGCATACCGTGTTGACGCGGATCAGCGGCGCCAGCGCGCGCGACAGCGACAACGTCATGGTGTTGAGCGCGCCCTTGCTCGCGGCGTAGGCGATCGACGAGCCGACGCCGCTGATGCCGGCGACCGAGGACACGTTGACCACAGCGGAGGGCCGCCCCGAAGCCTTCGCGCCCGCCTCGAGCAGGCTGCGCGCGGCGCGCACCATCTGGAACGGGCCGATGGTGTTGACGCCATAAAGGCGCTGGAAATCTTCAGCCGACAAGCCGTCGAGATCGGCGTGAGCGACATGCTTGGTGGTGCCGGCATTGTTGACGAGGATGTCGAGCCGGCCCCAGCCGCTGGCGGCCGCGACGATCTTGCGGCAATCCTCGTCCTTGGAAACGTCGCCCTGCGCGACCAGGACTTCCGCAGCGCCGGCCTTGCGGCACAGCTCTGCCGTGGCCTCGGCCTCCTTCTGGCTCGACGAATAGTTGATGACGAGCCGCGCCCCGCTGCGCGCAAGAATTTCCGCCGTCGCAGCGCCAAGGCCGGAGGCAGACCCCGTCACGATTGCACACAAGCTGTCTTTGGCCATCCGGATTTCCTTCCCTTGGTTCTGATGCAAGCCTTGAAAAGAGCTGGCCTTGTTTAGCGAGTTTGCGGCGCCCTGCAAATCGAGCAAACTCCGCTAAGCGGAATTAGCCCCTGTCGGCTCTTCGCCCATGCCTGCGCCGCAGGTTGACCTGCGATCAACGCTTGTCAGGGCCATGGCTTTTTCGGATCATCGGGCGCAAGAAGACCTGCGCGGTTCGCTCAACGAGGCGGGACGCGCCAACGGCAAAACACGGGGAACGCTGTGGCGGAGAGTGACAACATCGTCGTCGAGACCGCGGAGAAGATCTTCGCCGATCTTGCCGATCCGCAAGAGATCAACAGCGACAAGAAGAATTCCTGGCAGGGGCCGCTTTGGCAGGCGCTGAGCGAAGCCGGCCTGCCATTGTCCTGGGTGCCTGATGATCTCGGCGGCTCCGGCGCGGGCTTGGCCGATGGCTTTGCGCTGCTGAACGCCGCCGGCCGTTTCGCCGTGGCGGTTCCGCTGGCCGAGACCATGCTGGCCGGCTGGCTGCTGGCGCAGGCGAAGATCGCCTCGCCCGAGGGCGAGATGACGGTGCTGCCGGCATCGCCGAAGGATCGCATCACCCTGAATGCCGACGGTTCACTCTCCGGCCGCGCCCGCGGCGTACCTTTTGCGAAGGCGGCCAAGCATTTTGCAGTGCTCGCACATGGCAAGGACGGCGTCTCGATCGCGCTGGTCGACGCGGCCAAGGCTCGGATCGAGGCGGGGCTCAATGTCGGCTACGACCACAGTGACACCGTGACGCTCGACAAGGTCCAGTCCGTCACGCTCAAGGCCGCGCCGAAGGGCTTTGACCAGACCACGATGATGCTGATGGGCGGCGTTGCGCGGAGCCTGCAGATCGCGGGCGCGCTGGAATCGATGCTCGACATCTCCGTGCGCTATTCCAACGAGCGCGTCGCCTTCGAGAAGAAGATCTCCAAGTTTCAGGCGGTGCAGCACAATCTGGCGCGCCTCGCCGGTGAATCCGCCGCGGCCCTTGCGGCTGCAACCTCTGCGGCCGACGCCATCGCGAACGCGAAGAGTTTTGACGACGAGGTCTATCTCGAAGCCGCCTCCGCAAAGATCCGCTGCGCGGAAGCCGCGGAAAAGGGCGGCGCCATCGCGCATCAGGTTCACGGCGCGATCGGCTTCACGCTCGAGCACATCCTGCACCGCTATTCGCTGCGGGCGCTGGCCTGGCGCGACGATTTCGGCTCGGAGAGCCATTGGGCCGTCGAGCTCGGCAAGCTGGTCGCAAGCCGCGGCGCCGACGAATTGTGGCCACTCGTGGCGTCGCGCTGATCAGGGAGAGAAACAATGACCGCTGCCCTCCGTTTCGATCCGATCCGCCTGCCCGAAAAGTGCGAGCAATTGCGCAAGGAAGTGCGCGCCTTCCTCGCCGAGGAAATCGCCGCCGGCACTTTCGATCCGCACAAGCCCAACCGCGAGGACACCGACGCGCCGGAATTCTCCCGCCGGGTCGGCGCCAAGGGCTGGCTGGGGATGACCTGGCCGAAGAAATATGGCGGCCAGGAACGCTCCTTCCTCGAACGTTACGTGGTGACCGAGGAGATGCGCGTCGCCAACGCGCCGACGCGGCGCTTCTTCGTCGCCGACCGCCAGAGCGGGCCGGTGCTGATCAAATACGCGCCCGAGCATATCAAGATGGAGATCCTGCCGCGAATCTGCCGCGGCGAGATCTGCTTTGCGATCGGCATGAGCGAGCCGAATTCCGGCTCGGACCTGTTCGCCGCGAAGACGCGCGCGACCAAGACCGACGGCGGCTATCTCATCAACGGCACCAAGATCTGGACCTCGTCGGCGCACATCGCCGACTACATGATCGCGATCTTCCGGACGTCACAGCCGACCAAGGAAAACCGCCGTCATGGCCTGACCCAGTTCCTGGTCAAGATGAAGCAGCCGGGCATCCAGGTGAACCCGATCGGCCAGATCACCGGCCAGTACGAGTTCAACGAGGTCGTCTTCACCGACTTCTTCGTCCCCGACGATCACGTGCTCGGCGAGGTCGATGGTGCCTGGAAGCAGGCGACGAGCGAGCTCGCCTATGAGCGCTCGGGTCCCGAGCGCTTCCTCGAAACTTATTACGTGCTGACCGAGCTCGTGCGCGCGGTCGGCCCTAACCCGGATACGCGCAGCGCCGAAGGCATCGGCCGCCTCGTCGCGCAGCTCCACACCATGCGGCGGATGTCGGTCTCCGTGGCCGGGATGCTGGAAGCCGGCAAGGAGCCGGTGGTCGAGGCGTCCATCGTCAAGGACATCGGCACGGTGTGGGAGCAGCAGCTGCCGCACCGCGTGCGCGATCTCGCCGCCTTCGTCGAGGAGACCGCGACCAATCGCGAGACGCTCGAGCGGCAACTCGATTTCGCCATCAAGACCGCGCCGAAACTCACCATCCAGGGCGGCACCACCGAGGTGCTGCGCGGCATCATCGCCCGCGGACTTGGGCTGCGCTAGTCGCGCGGACTTGGTTTGCGCTAATCAATCGAGGACTATCATGAGCACTTACAAAGACATCGGCGTCGAGAAGGTCGGGCACGTCGGCACCATCGAGATCCGCCGCCCGCCGCTGAACTTCTTCGACATCTCGCTGATCAACCAGATCGCGGATGCGCTGGACGAATTCGACCGCGACATCGAGATCCGCGCCTCCGTTCTCTCGGCACAGGGCAAGGCCTTCTGCGCCGGTGCCAATTTCCAGGATCCGGCGCGGCAGGCACAGGAAGCGCGCGAGGCCGAGAAGAAGGGCGACCCCGCCGACAGCCTCGGGGCGATCAACCATCTCTACATCCAGGCCGTTCGCATCTTCCGCGCCAAGAAGCCGATCGTCGCGGCCGTACAAGGCGCCGCCATCGGTGGCGGATTGGGCCTCGCAGTCTCCGCCGATTTCCGCGTCACCTGCCCCGAGGCGCGCTTCTCCGCGAATTTTACAAAACTCGGCTTTCATCCCGGCTTCGGCCTGACAACGACGCTGCCCGAGCTGATCGGCAAGAACAACGCCGAGCTGATGTTCTACACCAGCCGCCGCGTCACCGGCGAGGAAGCGGTCAAGTGGGGCCTCGCCAACGAGCTGGTGCCGCAGGACCAGGTCAAGGCGGCCGCGATGAAGCTCGCCGGCGAGATCGCCGAATGCTCCCCGCTCGGCCTGCTCTCCACCCGCGCCACGATGCGTGCGGGATTGGCTGATCGCGTCATGGCCGCCACCAATCACGAGCTCGCCGAACAGACCAGGTTGCGGGCGACGGAAGATTTCAAGGAAGGCGTCAAGGCCACGGAAGAACGGCGCGCGGCGAATTTTAGGGGAAGGTAGCTTCTTCCTTCCTTCTCCCCTTGTGGGAGAAGGTGGCGCGAAGCGCCGGATGAGGGGTATCTATCCACTCGCTGGACTGTTCGTGAGGATAGAGACCCCTCACCCGTCTCGCCGCTATGCGGCGAGCCACCCTCTCCCACAAGGGGAGAGGGGTTAACCGCGCCCCACCACCAGCGCATCGACGATCGTGACGCCCTGCCCCTCGGCGTGCACCAGCACCGGATTGAGCTCGATCTCCGCGATCTCGTTTGCATGCCGCGCCGCAAGCAAGGAGATGTCGGCGATCAGTTGCGATAGAGCCGGCACGTCCGCCTTCGCCGCTCCACGAAATCCATTCAGCAATGACGCTGCCTTCAGGCTAGCCAGCATCTCGTCCGCCTCCTCCGCACTCACCGGCGCGGGACGATAGATGACGTCGCGGAATAGTTCTGTGGTGATGCCGCCGAGACCCACCATCACCATGGGACCGAAGGTCGCGTCAGTCATCGTGCCGACGATGATCTCGACGCCGCGCTTCGCCATCGGGCCGACCAGCACGCCTTGAATGCTCGCCTCAGGCCGATGCTTGCGCACATTGTCCAGCAGGGCCTCAAATGCCAGAAACACCTCGCCCTTGGTGGTGATGTTGACGCGCACGCCGCCGACTTCGCTCTTGTGAGAGATATCGGGCGACTGGATCTTCATCGCCAGGGGGAAGCCGACGCGGGCGACCGCCTCGTCGAGTTCGCTCTTGTCCTTCACCAGCACTTCGTCCGGCAGCGTGAGGCCCGCGGCGCGGAGCAATGTCTTGCTGTCGGCCTCGGACAAGACCGGCGACTTCAGATGCGCGGAGAGATCGCGCGCCGGCAGCCGCGCGGCGTCCGCAGGCGGCGTCAACTTGAAACTGGCGTAGTCGACGAGCTGCCGCATCGCGACGCCGACATGCGTAAGGCCCGTGAGCACCACGGCACCGGATTTGGCGAGCTCACGGCGCGCAAAGTCGGATGGCACCGTGTAGGAATAGAACAGTACCGGCTTGTGCTGCGCCGAGAGCACTGGCGTCAATTCCTCTTCCTTGAACGGCTTGCGCACCTCGCTCGACAGCGACAGCACGACCAGGATCGCATCGACCTCGTCGGAGGCGGTGAGCACGTCGACGCTCTTCTGCAGGCCGCCGGAGGTGACGCCCTGCGCGGTGACGTCGATCGGGTTGCGCGCCGTGCCATAGGACGGCATCAACGCCTTGATCCCCGCCTGGATCGGCTCGGAAAGCTCCGGCACCTGCAAGCCTTGCAGCGCCACGGCATCGGCGCCCCAGATGCCGGCGCCACCTGAGACGGTGACGACGGCAACGCGATCGCCCTTCGGCAGCGGATTGCTGGTAAGCACGGCCGCGATCGTCAGCGCCTCGTCGAGATCGTTGGAGACAATGAAGCCGTATCTTGCGAACACCGCATCATAGGCCGCCGACCAGCCGGCCATGCTCGCGGTATGCGAGGCGGCAGCGCGCTGGCCTGCGCCGGAGCGGCCGACTTTTGTCACGATGACCGGCTTCTTCTGCTCCGCCGCGTACCTAGCGGCGGCCAGAAACTTTTCGACGTCGCGGATGCCTTCGATGAACAGCAGGATCACGTCGGTCGAGGAATCCTGCACCAGATAATCCAGAAACTCGCCGGCGCCGAGATCGGATTCATTGCCGGCGCTGACGACATAACTGACGGCGAGGCCGAGTGCCCGCGCGCGATGATAATAGGCAAAGCCGATACCGCCGCTCTGCGCGACGATGCCGATCCGCCTCATCGTCGCAACGAGCGGCACCACGCCGGGCTTGACATCGACGGCGGGACTGAAGGTCGCCGCCACGCGCTGCACCTGGCTGAAGAAGCCCTCGGCGTTCGGACCGGAAATCCGCATGCCGGTGCGCTTCGACAGCGCCGCGATCGCATCCTGCATCGCCGCGCTGTCGCCGCCCTCCTCGGCAAAACCGGAGGAGATGATCACGGCGTTCTTGACGCCGGCGGTAGCGCATTGCTCGAGCGCGGCCAGCACGGCGCGGGCCGGGATGATGATGACGGCGAGGTCGATGGGCGCGCCGATCTCTGCGATCGATTTGTAGCAGGCGAGCCCGTCGATATCCCCGTAGTTCGGGTTCACCGGGTAGATCTTTCCGGGATACTCGTTCTTGCGCAGCATCGACAGCAGCCGGCCCGGGATCTTCTCGTGATCGCGCGAGGCCCCGATCAGCGCAATGCTGGCGGGAGCGAAGAAGCTGTCGAGCGGATGCGGCATTGAGAGTCCTTGGCTTTTTCGATCACTCTATCCGTCATGGCCGGGCTTGTCCCGGCCATCCACGTCCCTCCTCACACCATCACTGCAGCCCAAGAACGTGGATGCCCGGGACAAGCCCGGGCATGACGATGCGGTGAGACATGTGCCGACAATTCAACTGACGCGGAACGTCACTCCGCCCAGCAGGAACTCATTCCCCGCCACCGCATGCCCTTTCGCCCGCGCCGCGTGCAGCACCTGCGCGATATCGGTCACGCGAAACTCCAACGCGCTCATGATTTCGCTTGCACCCTTCACGAAACGGAAGGTGGCGTTGGGCAGCTTCAATTCGGCGCCGCTCGGCGCAACGCCGATGATCTTGCCCCAATGCTCCGCGAGGCCTTGCGGATCCGGGCTTTGCATCTCCACGCCAGCAAGCGCCTGCGTCACATCCTTGCGGATGCACCTCTGCCAATCCGGTCCTGCCGGCGGATACGGCCCCAAGATGTCGTCGCTGCCTTCGGTATGGTTGAACTCGATGAAGGCGGCGCGGCAGTCGCGGGGGTGGAGTTGGACGCCGTGATAGGGCGCGTGATCGATCACGTTGGCGGTTCGGACGCCGAGCGCATTGGCGTTGCGTCCGCGCTCGTCGGGGTCGTTACAGCAGAAGATCGCCATGTAGCCGCCGCGGCCGCCGGTCTTCTCGATGAAGCGGCCGGCCGTGGTGCCGTCCTTGAAAGGTGCGACCACCTCCAGCAAAATCGTATCGACCGGGAGCAGCGCATTCTCCAGGCCGTATTTGGCGACATTGCCGTCGCGATAGCACACGGTGAGGCCCATGATCTCCGCGATGTCGGAGACGACAGGCGCGAGCTGTGGCGCGACCAGGCAGATCTGCCGCAACCGCATATAGGGCGCCATGGTCATGCGCCCCTGAAGGCCGGTTTGCGCTTCTCCACAAAGGCCTTGGCGGCCTCCTTGTGGTCTTCGGTGTCGCCGCAGCGCGTGTGATGGATCGCCTCGCCGTCGAAGCAGTCCTCCAAGGCGAGATGCTCGGCATTGTTGATGTTGCGCTTGATGAAGCCGAGCGCGATCGAGGGTCCCTGCGCCAGCGACAGCGCGAGCTCGTGCGCGGCGCCGTCGATCTCGGAATCGGGCACGACCTTCGTCACCATGCCGATCGCATGCGCTTCCTTCGCAGTCAGCACCGGCGACATCAGATAGAGCTCGCGCGCCCGCGCGCTGCCGAGCAGCTGCGTCAGGAAATAGGTGCCGCCGTAATCGCCGGAGAAGCCGACCTTGGCGAAGGCGGTCGTGATCTTGCAGGATTCGGAGGCGATGCGCAGATCGCACGACAGCGCCATCGACAGACCCGCGCCGGCCGCGGCGCCGTCGAGCTGCGCCACCACGGGTTTCGGCATCTGGTGCAGGATGCGCGAGACCTCCATGCCGCGGCGGAGGCTCGCAAGCTTCTGCTCGAACGGCAGCGGCGCACGGCCTGCCGCCATCGACTTGACGTCACCGCCGACGCAGAACGAGCCGCCGGCGCCCTTGAACAACACCGCACGCACCTCCGCATCGTCAGCCGCACGGCGCGCGGCTTCGACCAACCCCGCGACCATCTCGGGGTTGAGCGCATTCTTCCGCTCGGGGCGGTTCATGGTGATGGTGAGCAGCCCGCCTTCGAGCTTTTGCAGGACCATGTCGTTCATGGGGCGTCTCCCTTGTTGTTGTTTGACCGGGCTATGACCACACCGTCATTGCGAGCGAAGCGAAGCAATCCAGAGATGTGTCCGCGGATCAAGTCTGGATTGCTTCGTCCTGGATTGCTTCGTCGCAAGAGCTCCTCGCAATGACGGGCGTGATATCGTCACGCCGTCACTTCTTCACCAGCGGGCAGCGCGACTGCTCCAGCGATTGGAACGCCTCGCTGCCGGGCACGGTGGTGAGCAGCTTGTAATCGTCCCAGCGGCCCTTGGACTCCGACGGCTTCTTCACCTCGAACAGATACATGTCGTGGATCATGCGGCCGTCCTCGCGGATCTTGCCACCCTTGGCGAAGAAATCGTTGATCGGCGTTTCCTTCATCACCTTCATCACGGTGGCCGCGTCGGTCGTCCCGGCCGCTTTCACCGCCTTCAGGTAATGCGTCACGGAGGAATAGACGCCGGCTTGCGCCGAGGTCGGCGGCCGCTTCACACGCTCCTGAAAGCGCTTCGAGAAGGCGCGCGTCTCGTCGTTCATGTCCCAGTAGAACGCTTCGGCCAGCAGCAGGCCCTGCGCGGTCTCGAGCCCGATCGAGTCGATGTCGGTGACGAAGGCGAGCAGTGGCGACACTTTTTGGCCGCCCTTGGTGATGCCGAACTCGGCAGCTTGCTTGATGGCGTTGACGGTGTCGCCGCCGGCATTGGCAAGACCGATCACCTTGGCTTTCGAGGCCTGCGCCTGCAGCAGGAACGACGAGAAATCCGACGTGTTGAGCGGATGGCGCACGCTGCCCAGCACTTTGCCGCCGGTCTTGGTGACGACGGCGCTGGTGTCCTTCTCCAGATCCTGGCCGAAGGCGTAGTCAGCCGTGAGGAAGTACCAGGTGTCGAGGCCCGACTTCACGGCGGCGAGGCCGGTCACGTTGGCCTGGCCGAACGTGTCGAATACGTAGTGCACGGTATAGGGACCGCAGGCCTCGTTGGTGAGACGGATCGAGCCCGGACCGTTGAAGATGACGATCTTGTTGCGCGCCTTGGCGATCTCGCCGGCGGCTAGCGCCGTCGCGGAGGCCGCGACGTCGTAGATCATCTCGACGCCCTGGTTGTCGAGCATGTCGCGGGCGATGTTGGCGGAGAGATCGGCCTTGTTTTGATGGTCGGCCGCGAGCACCTGGATCTTGCGTCCGAGCACCTCGCCGCCAAAATCCTCGACAGCCATCTTGGCCGCGGTCTCGCTGCCGGGGCCGGTGATGTCGGCATAGAGGCTCGACATGTCCAAGATGCCGCCGATCTTCAGCGGTGGCTTGTCCTCGGCCTGCACAGCGCTCGCGCTGAGAGCAAACGCGGCGGCAAAAATGCCGGACAAAACATGCTTCATGGAAAACGACCTCCCTTTATCGCGCCGTACTCTGGTGGCGGCTTGGTTATTGCTCTTGGTCATCGCTGTTGCCGCAATCATGCCGCATGCGCAAGAGCGCAGCAAGCGCGAGGACGCTGCGAGAGCAGGATTGCCGCGCATGTTTTCCGCAAAGCGGAATGGTGAGAGGACGGAAGATGTTTCCACGTCATTGCGAGGAGCGCTTGCGACGAAGCAATCCAGAGTCCTTCCGCGGAGGGATTCTGGATTGCTTCGCTACGCTCGCAATGACGGGTGCGAGACAACAACGAGCCGTCACACGAGGTGTCGTAGGGTGGGCAAAGGCGCGTCAGCGCCGTGCCCACGAGCCCGAGCGACGAACCGAAGACGTGGGCACGCTTCGCTTTGCCCACGAGGGCCCCTTCGTTGTTGGCACCGTTTGGGTTAATGTCGAAGCGTAACGCAACCTCTCCGGGCAACGTGACGCGGCTGCTTCACTTCATCGTCGCCATTTTTCTCGTCGCGAGTCCCGCCGCGCTCGCGGCGCCGTGCCAATTCGAGTCCCAAGGCGAGGGCCGCGTCGCATCCATCGTCGATGCGCGCAGCGTCCGTCTCGATGACGGACGCGAGATCCGTCTCGCCGGCATAGAACCAACCGCGACCACGAAGCAGGCGCTGGCGTCGCTGCTCGCCGGCCGGGACGTGACGCTCCGCGGCACCGACGACACGCCCGACCGCTACGGCCGCCAGGGCGCGCTGGTCTTCATCGGCGAAAGCGACACCTCGGTGCAGGCCATGCTACTCTCCCAGGGCGAGGCCATGGTCTCCGCCGAGATCACGGACAAGGACTGCGCGGCCGCCCTGATGGCGTCGGAGGTCGCAGCACGGCACCAAAAAAAGGGCAGCTGGGCTGACCCGTCGGCCATAAAAAACGCGGAAAGTCCGGACGATATTTTGGCGGGGATCGGGCGGTTTATGGTGGTCGAGGGCAAAGTCCTGTCGGTCCGGCAAGCTGGGGCAATGACCTACCTCAACTTCGGGCGAAACTGGACACGCGGCTTTGCCGCGACTATTTCAAAGCGCACGCTACCGGCGTTTGAAAACGCTGGCATCCCCCTTAAGTCCTTGGAAAGTAAACGTATTCGAGTCCGGGGCTGGGTCGAGGGGAATACGGGGCCGCGGATCGATGTGCGTCTCTTGGGACAGGTTGAATTGCTGGGCGCAAACGAGCCTACTGGGGTAAGGCCTTAACGAGGGCCAGGCACGGGTTAAGCGACGTGAATGGGGTGCTAGAACGGCACGTACGGAACGAACGCCGCCGCCTGCGGGCGGCGCCGGCCGCGCTATGCCTTGTGCTGGGTACGGCGCTTGCGGGCTGCGGCGATATGGGCCGGTTCCAGACGGCGGCTACCCCGGCGACGGTCGCGATGCCGAAGCCGAAGCCGGCCGTCGCCCAGACCCCCGCCACCGAGAAGGAGCACGAGCGCATCCTGACGAGCTATGGCGGCACCTATGACGACCCCAGGCTCGAATCACTCGTCAGCAAGACCGTCGATCGCCTCGTCGCCGCCTCCGATCGTCCCGACCAGGGCTACAAGGTCACCATCCTCAATTCCGGCGCGGTGAACGCCTTCGCGCTGCCGAACGGCCAGCTCTATGTCACGCGCGGGCTTCTTGCGCTTGCGAGCGATACGTCGGAATTGTCCTCCGTGCTCAGCCACGAGATGGCGCATGTGCTGTCCAAGCACGCCGCGATGCGCGAGGACCAGGCCCGCCAGGCCGCGATCGTCACCCGCGTCGTCACCGACATGAGCAACGATCCCGATCTCACCGCGCTCGCACTGGCCAAGACCAAGCTCACCATGGCGAGCTTTTCGCGCAAGCAGGAGTTCGAGGCCGACGGCATCGGCGTCGGCATTTCCGCCAAGGCGCATTTCGACCCATACGGTGCGGCACGGTTCCTGTCGGCGATGGAACGCAATGCCGAGCTGAAGGCCGGCAAGAGCTCGCTCGATCCGCGCGCACAGGATTTCACCTCGTCGCATCCGGCGACCCCGGAGCGCGTGCAGAACGCGCAGACCATTGCGCGGCAATATACTGCCCCGGAGGGCGCCGAGCGCGACCGCGAGACCTATCTCGCTGCGATCGACAATCTCGTCTACGGCGAAGACCCCAGTGAAGGTTTCGTGCGCGGCCGCCGATTCCTGCATCCGAAGCTCGGCTTCACCTTCCAGACGCCCGACAATTTCACGCTCGACAACACCGCCCAGGCCGTGATCGGCGTGCGCGAGGGCGGCGCGCAGGCGATGCGTTTCGACGTGGTGCGCGTGCCGGCCGAGCAGTCGCTCGGCGACTACCTCAATTCCGGCTGGATGGAGGGCGTCGAGAAGGCGTCGACCGAGGACATCACCATCAATGGCTTCCCGGCCGCGTCCGCCACCGCCAAGGGCGACCAGTGGCAGTTCAAGGTCTATGCGCTGCGCTTCGGCAGCGACGTCTATCGCTTCATCTTCGCGACACGGCAGAAATCGACCGAGAGCGAGCGCAACGCGCGGGAGACCGTCAATTCATTCCGCCGC
This sequence comes from Bradyrhizobium sp. SHOUNA76, assembly GCF_023006445.1. Taxonomy (NCBI): domain Bacteria; kingdom Pseudomonadati; phylum Pseudomonadota; class Alphaproteobacteria; order Hyphomicrobiales; family Nitrobacteraceae; genus Bradyrhizobium; species Bradyrhizobium sp. SHOUNA76. The sequence continues at coordinate 1,388 of NZ_JALBHA010000123.1, read as the reverse complement.
CTGACGCTCGACGAGATCCAGGCCGCGCGTCCGCTGCGCATCAAGGTCATCACCGTGCAGCCCGGTGACACCGTGGAGTCGCTGTCCCACCGCATGGCCGGCGTCGATCACCCCGCCGAGCGTTTTCGCGTGCTGAACGGGCTCGATCGCACCGCGCAGGTGAAGGTGCGTGACCGCGTGAAGATCGTGGCGGATTGACGTGCGCTAAGCCGCACGTCATCCCGGGGCGCGCTTGAGCAGCGAACCCGGGATCTCGAACCAACAAACTCCGGCGCCGTAGGGTGGGCAGAGCGTAAGCGTGCCCACCACCTCGCAATCATCGACGGATGGTGGGCACGGCGCGATGCGCCTTTGCCCATCCTACGAAGCCTATGATGCGGCGGCGAACGCGCGAGCCTAAAGCGCGATGCGATTAGGATGAATCGTCACCGCGCTTTAGGTTGTTGTTTAAGCATGATCTTTTCGGAAAACCGCTGCGCACTTTTCCGGATCATGCTTTAGCCGCCCGCGTCCATGTCGCCCTTCTCGCGCTGGCCGCTGAGCCAGAGGGCGAGCAGGGTCCAGAACGCGCCGGACAAGAGATACGCACCCGAGGCGATGACGCCGAGATTGGTGGCGAGCAGTAGCGCCACCAGCGGAGCGAAGCCGGCGCCGAACAGCCAGGCCATGTCCGAGGTCAGCGCCGAGGCGGTGTAGCGGTACGCCTGCTTGAAGTTCGAGGCGATCGCACCGGAGGACTGGCCGAAGGACAGGCCAAGCAGGATGAAGCCGATCACCATGTAGATGGTCTCGCCGAACGCGCCGGCGTCGAGCAGCTGCGGGGCAAAGCCGCTATAGATCGCGATCGCGATCGCCGATCCCATCAACAGCGATTTGCGCCCGACGCGGTCGGCGATGATGCCGGAGATCACGATCGCGGCGACACCGAACACGGCGGCGACGATCTCGATGATCAGGAAGCGCACCGGGCTTTCACGGGTGAACAGGAACACCCAGGACAGCGGAAACACCGTGACCATGTGGAACAGCGCAAAGCTCGCGAGCGGCGCAAACGCCCCGAGCATGATGTTCTGGCCTTCGCGCGCGACCGTGTCGGAGATGCGCGCGGGCTGCAATTCGCGGGTCTCGAACAGCGAGGAATATTCCTCGGTCGTCACCATGCGCAGGCGCGCAAACAGCGCCACGACGTTGATGGCGAACGCGACGAAGAACGGATAGCGCCAGCCCCAGTCGAAGAAATCGTCGGCCGAGAGGTTACCCGCGAAATAGGCGAACAGCGCGCTCGCCACGATCAGACCGAGCGGCGCGCCGAGCTGCGGCACCATCGCGTACCAGCCGCGCTTGGAGGGCGGCGCGTTCAGCGCCAGCAGCGAAGCCATGCCGTCCCA
>NZ_JALBHA010000122.1:0-14274 GCF_023006445.1 Bradyrhizobium sp. SHOUNA76 | reverse complement strand
GCTCCGACATCGCGCGCTTCGCCGCGCTGAAGGCCGGTCTCGGCGAAGCCGTGCCCGGCGTGCAGATCAGCCGATTCTGCGCCTCCGGCCTCGATGCCGTGAACTTTGCCGCCGCGCAGGTGATGAGCGGCCAGCACGAACTGGTGATCGGCGGCGGCGCCGAATCCATGAGCCGCGTCGGCATCGGCGCCTCCGGCGGTGCCTGGCCGATGGACCCCTCGATGGCGGTGCCGGCCTATTTCATGCCGCAGGGCGTGTCGGCCGATCTGATCGCCACCAAATACGGTTTTTCGCGCGATGACGTCGACGCCTACGCGGTGCAGAGCCAGCAGCGTGCGGCGAAGTCCTGGGAGGAAGGCCGCTTCGACAAGTCGATCGTGCCGGTGAAGGACATCAACGGCCTCACCATCCTCGCCAAGGACGAGCACATGCGTCCCTCGACGACGATGCAGTCGCTGGCGCAGCTGCAGCCCTCGTTCACGATGATGGCGCAGATGGGCGGCTTTGACGGTGTCGCGCTGCAGTCGCACCCGGAGATCGAGCGCGTCAACTACGTGCACCATGCCGGCAATTCGTCGGGCATCGTCGATGGCGCCGGCGCCGTGCTGCTCGGCAGCAAGGAGGCGGCTGCGAAGTACGGCTTGAAGCCGCGCGCAAAGATCCGTGCGTTTGCCAATGTCGGCTCCGAGCCGGCGATGATGCTGACCGGTCCGGTCGACGTCACCGAGAAGCTGTTCGCGCGCTCGGGCATGAAGAAGTCGGACATCGACCTGTTCGAGCTCAACGAGGCCTTCGCCTCGGTCGTGCTGCGCTACATCCAGGCCTTCGATATCGACAACGCCAAGATCAACGTCAATGGCGGCGCGATCGCGCTCGGCCATCCGCTTGGCGCCACCGGTGCGATGATCCTCGGCACCGTGCTCGACGAGCTCGAGCGCACCAACAAGTCCACCGCTCTCGTCACGCTGTGCATCGGCGGCGGCATGGGCACCGCGACCATCATCGAGCGGGTGTAACGAGCGCCGTTGGGTGGGCAAAGCGAAGCGTGCCCACCACTGCTGCCTTCGCGAATGATGGTGGGCACGGCGCAAGGGCCGCCTTTGCCCACCCTAAGAGACCCTATCAACCGCCGCGCCTGAGATCGGCTGCGGCACCGAGGAGCAACCAACATGTCGTACAAGAACTTCAGGGTTGAGACCGACGCAGACGGCATCGCGCTCGTTACCTGGGACATCCCGGGCCGTTCGATGAACGTGCTCGACGAGACCTCGACCAGCGAGCTCGACGCGATCGTCAAGGCGACCACGGCGGATGCCGCGGTAAAGGGTGTCGTCATCACCTCGGCGAAGGAAGCCTTCTGCGCCGGCGCAGACCTGTCGATGCTCGAAGGCATGAACCAGGCCTATGCGAAAGTGTTCAAGGAGCAGGGCGAGACCGCGGCGAACCAGATGCTGTTCGACCAGAGCCGCCGCTTCTCGCTGGTGCTGCGCTCGATCGAAACATCAGGCAAGCCGTGGGCGGCCGCGATCAACGGCCTCGCGCTCGGCGGCGGTTTCGAGATCACGCTGTGCTGCCACTATCGTGTCGCCGCGGAGAATCCCAAGACCCGCCTCGGCCTGCCCGAGGTCAAGGTCGGCCTGTTCCCCGGTGCCGGCGGCACGCAGCGCGTGCCGCGCCTGGTGCCGCCGCAGGACGCCATGACGATCCTGCTCAAGGGCGACCCTGTTACGGTGGACAAGGCCAAGGCGCTGAACCTGATTCATGCCGTCGTGCCGGCCGCCGATCTGATCAAGGCCGCGAAGGACTGGATCAAGGGCGGCGGCAAGGCGGTCGCGCCTTGGGACGAGAAGGGCTTCAAGCTGCCCGGCGGCCCGGTGTTCTCCAAGGCCGGCATGATGATGTTCCCCGCCGGCAATGCGATCTATCGCCGCGAGACCTACGACAATTACCCGGCCGCGCGCGCGATCATGAGCTGCGTCTATGAGGGCCTGCAGCTGCCGATCGACGCCGCGCTTCGCGTGGAGTCACGCTACTTCACCTCGGTGCTGCGCTCGAAGGAAGCGGCTGCGATGATCCGCAGCCTGTTCTTGTCGATGCAGGAGCTCAACAAGGGCGCGCGCCGCCCGAAGGACGTGCCGCCGACCAAAGCGAAGAAGATCGCAGTGATCGGCGCCGGCTTCATGGGCGCGAGCGTCGGCTACGTCTCGGCCCGCGCCGGCCTCGAGGTCGTGCTGATCGACCGCGACCAGGAAAGCGCCGACAAGGGCAAGGCGCATGCGCAGAAGGTAATCGAGGATCAGATCAAGAAGGGCCGCGCCAAGCCCGCGGATGCCGAAGCGCTGCTCGCGCGCATCACGCCGACAGCGGACTACGCCGCGCTGAAGGACGTCGATCTCGTCATCGAGGCCGTGTTCGAGGACCGCAAGGTCAAGGCTGAGACCTTTGCCAAGGCGCAGCAATATCTGAAGCCGGACGTGATCTTCGCGTCGAACACCTCGACGCTGCCGATCACCTCGCTGGCCGAGGGCTTCAAGGACCAGGGCAAGTTCGTCGGCATTCACTTCTTCTCGCCGGTCGAGAAGATGATGCTGGTCGAGATCATCAAGGGCAAGAACACCGGCGATGTCGCGCTCGCGACCGCGCTCGACTACGTCCGGCAGATCGGCAAGACGCCGATCGTCGTCAACGACTCTCGCGGCTTCTTCGCCAATCGCTGCGTCGGCCGGTACGTTGCCGAGGGCAACGAGATGTTCCTCGAAGGCATCCCGCCGGCGATGATCGAGAATTGCGCCAAGATGGCCGGCATGCCGGTCGGCCCGCTCTCGCTCTCGGATGAAGTCGCGCTCGACCTCGGCCTCAAGATCATGAAGGCGACGGAAGCCGACCTCGGCCCCAACGCGATCAATCCCGATCAGAAGAAGCTGATGGTGGAGATGGTCGAGAAGCAGGGCCGCCTCGGCCGCAAGAACAGCAAGGGCTTCTACGACTATCCCGAGAAGGGCAAGGGCCAGAAGAGCCTGTGGCCGGGTCTGTCGGCCCTGCAGCCGAAGCAGCTCGATCCTGATACGCTCGACGTCGAGGAGCTGAAGCAACGCTTCCTGGTGGTGCAGGCGGTGGAAGCCGCGCGCACGGTCGAGGACCACGTCATCACCGATCCGCGCGAGGCGGATGTCGGCTCCATCCTCGGCTTCGGCTTCGCGCCGTTCACCGGCGGCACGCTGTCCTACATCGACTTCATGGGCACGAAGAACTTCGTCGAGCTCTGCCACAAGCTGGAGGCGAAGTACGGCTCGCGCTTCACGCCGCCGAAGCTGCTGGAGGAGATGGCGGCAAAGGGCGAAACCTTCTACGGCCGCTTCGCGCCGAAGAAGGCGGCGGCCTGACGCAACTCGTCATTCCGGACAGTCGCAACGCGGACTGATCCGGAATCTCGATCGGCTTCGCCCGGTCGTGCAACAACTACGAGGTTCCGGGTTCGCCGCGTCGCGGCGCCCCGGGACGACGACGAAGAATAATCACTTCGCCTGGGCCAGCCCTTCCTTCTTCAGCGCTTCCTGCACCTGCGGCCGGGCCGCGACGCGGGCCTTGTAGGCGGCAAGGTTCGGCATCGCAGAGAGGTCGAACTTCATACGCTCGCCCCAGGTGAGCATCGTGAAGAGATAGCCGTCGGCGACCGTGAACTGCTTGCCCATGAGGTAGTCGCGGCCGGCGAGCTGCCCGTCGATATATTTCAGCTTGCCCAGGACGCGATCCCTGAAGAAGGCCTTCGCCTCGTCGTTCAGGGCCGGCGCGAACATCGGCCCAAAGCTCTTATGCACCTCGGATGTGAGGAAGTTCAGCCACTCCAGCAGCTTGTAGCGCTCGGAACTGCCGTGGGCGGGCGCCAGCGCCTTAGCCGACGCCTGATCGGCGATCATCTGGACAATCACCGGGCCTTCGGTCACGATCTCACCGCTGTCGAGGCCCAGCGCAGGGACCTGGCCCTTGGGGTTCAGCTTCAGATAATCCTCACCGTTTTCGAGCTTCTTGGCCCGGAGATCGACCTTGACCAGCTCATAGGGCAGGCCGGCTTCCAGGAGCGCGATGTGGGGGGACAGCGAGCAGGCACCGGGCGAATAATACAGTTTCATGGAATTTCCTTCTCTTGAAGCTTGGTTCGGCCGAAAACAGCGATTACATGCATTTGCTTGGAATAGTCAAGATTGATGCAGCTGCATCAAATGAGGTAAGAGACGGAACGACGAGCTTGAGCGGGACCATGAAACGCAAACCATCGACCGAGGCGACTTCCGCCTGGATCCGCCTGATGCGGGTGCAGAGCCGCGTGCTCGATTGCGTCGAGCAGGACCTGAAGAAGGCCGGTTTCCCCCCGCTGGCCTGGTATGACGCGCTGCTCGAATTGTCGCGGGCGCCCTCGGGCGAGCTGCGGCCGGTCGAGCTCGAACGGCAGATGCTGATTCCGCAATATTCCACTTCGCGCCTGATCGACCGCCTGGTCGACGAGGGCCTCGCCTCGCGGCGCGAATGCAAGATCGACAAGCGCGGCCAGTTCGTCGAGATCACGGAAGCCGGCCGCGAGTTGCAGAAGCGGATGTGGAGCGCCTATTCGGCTGCGATCGAGAAATATGTCGGTTCGAAACTGTCCGATGCCGATGCCGTCAAGCTCAGCGGTCTGCTCGACCGCCTGGGCTGCTCGTGCGGCGAGATGAAACTGCCGCCCGTCGCCAACGTCAACGAAAGCACGCCGTCGCGATGATCGCGCGGCAAACCAGCACGTCCGCGCCCCCGGTGGTTCGCGGACGATCCCCGTCACCCGCGCGCGTTCGGTCGAAGCGCCCTTTTGATTAGAGTTTGATATGGCGCGAGACCAGATCGACATGACGCCGCTGCAATCGCGCGAAGAGCTCGTCGCGTGGTTCGAGGCGGGCTGCAAGCCGCCGTCCGAGTGGCGCCTGGGCACCGAGCACGAGAAGACGCCGTTCACGCTCGAAGGCCACCGTCCCGTGCCCTATGAAGGCGCGCGCGGCATCGGTGCGTTGCTCGAGGGCATGAAGCTCCTGCTCGGCTGGGAGCCGATCATGGAGAAGGGCAACATCATCGGCCTCTATGACGTCACGGGCGGCGGTGCGATCTCGCTCGAGCCCGGCGGACAGTTCGAACTGTCAGGCGCGCCGGTCGAGAATGTGCATCAGACCCAGAGCGAGTTGATGGCGCATCTGGCGCAGGTGCGCGAGATCGCGACCCCGCTCGGCATCGGCTTCCTCGGCCTTGGCATGACGCCGTCCTGGTCGCGCGCCGACATCCCGGTGATGCCCAAAGGCCGCTACAAGATCATGACCAATTACATGCCGAAGGTCGGCCAGTACGGCCTCGACATGATGTATCGGACCTGCACGGTGCAGACCAATCTCGACTTCTCCTCCGAAGCGGACATGGTCAAGAAGCTGCGCGTCTCGCTCGCGCTGCAGCCGGTCGCGACCGCGCTGTTCGCCAATTCGCCGTTCACCGAAGGCAAGCCGAACGGCTTCCTCTCCTTCCGTTCCGAGATCTGGCGCGACACCGACAATGCGCGCGCGGGCATGATGCCGTGGGCGTTCGAGGACGGCATGGGCTTTGAGCGCTATGTCGACTACGCGCTCGACGTTCCCATGTATTTCGTCAAGCGCGACGAGGATTACATCGACGTCTCGGGTTCCTCGTTCCGCGCCTTCTTCGACGGCCGCAACAACAACCTTCCCGGCGAGCGTCCGACGCTGTCGGATTGGGCCAACCATCTCTCGACGATTTTCCCGGAAGTGCGCCTCAAGCGCTATCTCGAGATGCGCGGCTCCGACGGCGGCCCGTGGGGCCGGCTGCCGGCGCTGCCGGCGTTCTGGGTCGGGCTTCTCTACGACGATGTCGCGCTCGATGCGGCCTGGGAGATCGTCAAGCACTGGAGCGCGCCCGAGCGTCAGGCCCTGCGCGACGACGTGACGCGCTTCGGCTTCAAGGCGCGGATCAAGAACCGGTATCTGTTCGAGATCGCCAAGGAATGCCTCGTTCTGGCCCATGCGGGCCTGCGCCGGCGCGGCCGGATCGACCAGCTCGGCCGCGACGAAACGCGGCATCTGGAGCCGCTCGACCGCATCATCGATGCCGGCCGGACGCCGGCCGAGGAAATGTTGGACAAGTTCAACGGTCCCTGGAAGGGCTCGGTGGAACCGGCCTACACCGAATACGCGTTCTAGACCGGCAAGCTGCCGATCAGCCGTTCATCGCCCATACAGGTTTGCGGCGATCAAATGACCGGCTGAAAAAACCTGAGCGTCGTCAATTACTCGAAAGCTGTTCCGATGTGGAAGGGCCGCCTGTCCGGGGCCGTCATGGCCAGCGTCGCGGCATGTGTCACGCTGCTTTCGCTCGCATGCGCGAGCGTGCCGGTGCGCGCCCAGACTGCGTTCGATCGGCCCGGCGGCGACTATTTCAGCACACCGGTCGCCTCAGGCGATCCCGAGGATTGCGCGCTGCTGTGCGAGCGTGATCGCCGCTGCCGCTCCTGGAGCTTCAGCTATCCCGACGTCGAAGGCGGCTCGGCGGTGTGCTGGCTGAAGAACACCGTGCCGACGCGCGTGCCGGGCAGTTGCTGCATCTCCGGTGTGCGCGGCGCCGGCGTGATCGAGCCCCGGGTCGAGGGCGTGGAGACGTCGATCGATCGTCCCGGCGGTGATCTGCGCAATCTCGAATTGAAGGAGGGGGACGGCGTCGAGGCCTGCAAGGCTGCGTGCACCGCCGACAACAAATGCCGCGCCTTCACCTACGCCCGCCCCGGCTACACCGGGCGCGAGGCGCGCTGCTTCCTGAAAAAGGAAATCAAGCCGCCGCGCCGCAAGGCGGGATTCACGTCGGGCGTGGTGCGGTAGTTGTTCGGTCTCGTGCCCCGAATCCAGGTGCCGTAGGTGGGCAAAGGCGCGAAGCGCCGTGCCCACCATCTTTGCGATATGACGACAGACGCGTGGGCACGCTACGCTTTGCCCACCCTAAGATCTCACTCTGTGGCGATCACGGTGAGCTCCGGCCACAGCGCTTTCCAGCGCGCGGTCTTTATCGCGTAACTCGCCGCGGAAAAATTCGGACCCGGATTCGGCCGCGCGATCAGCCTTGCGACATCGTCAAACCCGCGCGGCGCATAGACTTCGTAGCCATCGTGCGTGCGCCGGACGCCGACCTGCGTGTTCTGCGTCAGGAAGCGATCGATGCCTTCGCGCGAGCTTCTCAGCGGCGGATAGGGCAGGCTGTGCTTGGCGGGATACCATAGATGCACACGCGCCTGGTTTCGGATCTCGACCCTGACGCCGAGATGCGCGAGCCGCGCGTGCAGCCTGCGGATCACCGCGTCCTCCGCATCCCACGAAGTGTCGGAATCGAAATAGAACACGTCGTAATCGGCGATGCCGTGATCGATCGCGCGGCGCGTGAGCACGTTCCACACGGTCTGCACCAGGCATCCGGAAACCAGCCATGCATCCGGCAGCCCGAGGCGATGCAGTTCATCGATGATCGCGACGTTGACGGGATTTCTCAGCGCGAGCGCGAGGAATTCGTCACGGTTCATCGTCGTGCAGTGAGGTGATTTAATGCACCGCGGTGAAGAACCGTGCCAGCCTGAATCCGGACAGCCAGGTCCACACCGGCTGGCCGCGCATGCCGAGATCCCAGGAGCCGAGCACCGCATCCGCACGGCCGATCAGATTGTCGATCGGCAACAGGCCGACGCCGCCGGACCGCAGCGGCACGCGGCTGTCGGAGGAATTGTCGCGGTTGTCGCCGAGCACGAAGAGATGGCCGGCCGGCACCGTCACTTCCTGTGTATTGTCGAGCGGCCCGTTGTCGCGCATCTTGAAGATGAAATGTGAGACGCCGTTCGGCAGCTTCTCGACATAACGGTAGGCGGGCTCGCTGCCGCCATTGTCGTCCTCGGCCGCACCGACGCCGTCCGGCTTGAGCTCGGCGGGGCGGTCGTTGATGAAGAGCTGGCCCTGTCGCATCTGGATGCGATCGCCGGGCAGACCCACGACGCGCTTGACCCAGGCCTGCGAACGATCGCCGGGCCAGCGAAACACCACGACGTCGCCCTGCTTGGGAGTCTCCGCGAACACGCGGCCACTCTCGGGCAGGCTGATCTGAATCGGCAGCGACGAGGTGCCGTAGCCATAGGGAAATTTCGAGGCGAGCAGCGCATCGCCGATCAGCAGCGTGGGCTCCATCGAGCCCGACGGCACGTAGAACGGCTCGGCGAGCGCGCCCTTGGCGATGAAGACGGCGGCGACGATGCCGGCGAGCTGGGCGAGCTGCCCGCCCCAGCCGCTGCTCTTCCGCTTGGGGGTGACAGTGACCTTTTCTTCCACGCTCATGCGCCCGTTCCACCCACCGTGATGCGTTCCATCAGCAGCGACGGCTGGCCGACGCCGACAGGCACGCCCTGGCCGTTCTTACCGCAGGTGCCGATGCCGGTATCGAGCGCAAGGTCGTTGCCGATCATGCGGATGCGATGCAGGTCGGTCGGCCCGTTGCCGATCAGCATGGCGCCCTTCAGCGGCGCGCCCAGCTTGCCGTTCTCGATCTTGTAGGCCTCGGTGCACTGGAACACGTATTTGCCCGAGGTGATGTCGACTTGGCCCCCGCCGAAATTCGCGGCGAAGACGCCGTTCTTCACCGAGGCGAGGATCTCGGCCGGATCGCGGTCGCCCGCGAGCATGTAGGTGTTGGTCATGCGCGGCATCGGCACATGGGCATAGCCCTGGCGGCGGCCGTTGCCGGTCGGCTTCATGTTCATCAGGCGCGCGTTCTGGCGATCCTGCATGTAGCCGACCAGGACGCCGTCCTCGATCAGCACGGTGCGATTGGTCGGCGTGCCCTCGTCGTCGATCGACAGCGAGCCGCGGCGCGAGGCAATGGTGCCGTCGTCGACCACGGTGACGCCCTTGGCTGCGACCTGCTGGCCCATCAGGCCGGCAAATGCCGACGTCTTCTTGCGGTTGAAGTCGCCCTCGAGGCCATGGCCGACCGCCTCATGCAGCATCACGCCGGGCCAGCCGGCGCCCAGCACGACGTCCATCTCGCCGGCGGGGGCGGGAATCGATTCCAGATTGACCAAGGCCTCGCGCAATGCGCCGTCGGCAGCATCGCGCCAGTTCTTGCTCTCGATGAATTCGGCATAGCCGGCGCGGCCGCCATAACCCTTGCTGCCGCTCTCCTGCCGGTCGCCCTGGCCGGCGACGACGGAGACGTTGACGCGCACGAGCGGGCGGATGTCGCGATAGCTCTCGCCGTCGGGCCGCAGGATCTCGACCACCTGCCAGGTCGCGCCCAGGCTGACGCTGACCTGCCGCACCCGCGGATCCTTGTCGCGCAGGTAAGCGTCGATCTCGGCGAGCAGCTTGACCTTGGTCTCGAAGCCCGGGGCGTCGAGCGGATTGTCGTCGCCATAGAGCCGCACATTGGTATGCGCCGGCGGCGCCGCGAAGCTGCCGGAATAACCGCCGCGCACGGCCGCAACCGCGTCGGCGGCGCGAATCAGCGCCGGCACCGACACGTCGGAGGAATGCGCGTAGCCGACCGCGTCGTCCTTGACGGCGCGCAGGCCAAACCCTTGCGAGGTGTCGTAGGTCGCCTGCTTCAGCCGCCCATTGTCGAACATCAGCGCTTCGGTCTGGCTGTACTCCAGGAACAGCTCGCCGTCGTCGGCGCCGGCAAGCCCGCGCGCGACCTCGTGGCGAACCTGGTCGCGGTCGAGATTGGCGCGGTCGAGCAGGGAGGTTGTGGCGGGATTGGTCATGTGTCCGTCCATTATCTGGAGATGTGGGGCAAGATAATGGTTTCGGACCGGTTCCGCGAGGGGGCGGGCCGTCACATTACGGAAACGATAGGTGCGGCAGGGACGCTCGTGGAACACATCGCCGCAAGCATCAATCTATCACCGTCACCCCCTGAGGCGGCCGCTTCTTCAGCGGTCCTCGAAGGGCGACGGCCCGGCTGTCAGCTCGGCCTTCATCCTTCGAGGCTCGCACGGCAGCGCGACTGCGCTGCCGAACTCGCGCCTCCAGCGACAATGGCTTCGCCATTGCGCGGGGATGACGGGATTGAGAACGAACGATCGGACGCCGCCCCTACGGCAGCTTGTCATAGCCCTCGCCGAGCCCGTTCAGGCTGAGCGGGAAGCCGATGCCTTCTTCCGGGGTCTCGAAGATGATGAAGGTGGCGGTCTTGGCGGTGCGGAGCTGGCCGAGCAGCTTGTCGTCCATGACGACCTCGGCGACGCAGCCATTGGGCAGGCAGCGGACGAATCCGGCACGGCCGACGTCCTGGTTGTCGAGCTTGAGGCCGAGACCGGAGGGCAGCAGGACCCCCAGGGGCGCGACCACGCGCATCAGGCGGCTCTTCTGGTCGGCGGTCTTGAGCACGATCACGGTCAGGCCGGCATTGGAGCGGTCTTCCGCCACCACGCTCTGGATCAGGGCGCATTGCTCGCTCTGGGCGCCTGGCGGGGTGTCGCAGCGGATCTGCCAGTCACCATGGACGGAGCGTACCGCGCCCTGCGCATGGGCAAGGCCGGGAAGTGCCAGAAGGACGAGCGCAGCCAGCAGGGCGGCCAGCGCGGGGAGGCGGTCAAGCTGCCTTGTCGCCGGCCTTGCCATCGATTTCGAAAGCCCCATGGGGTCGGTCCCTCTGCTCGCCTGGGTCGCTCGCGCTTGGCGGCCTGATCTGGCGGACTGATACGGGAATGACGGCGTCTTGAAGGCGATTCCCAAGCAAATTCCACGCCGCCCCGCGCCGCCGCCGCCCGCACGAATCAGGTTCCTGCGCGGCCATCTGCCAGTGCCTACCGCGGGCAATTCCGCTGTCAAGCGGCAGCATCCCGGGAAACGGTATTTTTGTCTGATGTTACTAGGAAATATCTTGCGGATGATCGCTGGCAGATCAGGCTCAAGACTGCATTGCGATAGATCAAGAATTATGGTTTGAGAGGCTTGATTTCGGCGTTCTAGCGATCTGGCCCCAATTCCTCTTAGAGGTATTCTTGCGCGGCGGTTTGTCAGGCGGGCGGATCGAATAAGCGTTTCCCGGACATAGGGCGGCGCACTTGGGGTGACTTCGTAAGGGGAGCGCGAACGGCATGAGGATGTCGATGGGCCGGATGGGCCGGCAGTTGCTGGGATTGGCCGTGGCGGGTCTGACGCTGGCGACGGGCGGTGTGGCATTCGCCGAGCTCGGGCAACCGGCGCCGTGGGAGTGGACGCTCCAGCAATCCGCTTCCCCGGTGATGGACAACATCATTTGGTTCCACAACTTCCTGTTTGTGCTGATCACGCTGATCACGCTGTTCGTTCTGGCGCTGCTCGTGGTCGTGGTCGTCAAGTTCAACGCGCGGGCCAATCCGGTGCCGTCGCGCACCACCCACAACACGCTGATCGAGGTGGCCTGGACGCTCGTTCCGGTGCTGATCCTGGTCGGCATCTCGGTGCCGTCGTTCCGGCTTCTGTTCCTCGAACTCGACGTGCCGAAGGCGGATATCACCATCAAGGCGACCGGCAAGCAGTGGTACTGGTCCTATGCCTATCCCGATAACGGCAAGTTCGAGTTCGACTCGCTGATGGCGCAGGACAAGCAGCCTCGCCTGCTCGGCGTCGACAACGAGATGGTGGTGCCGGTCAACAAGGTGATTCGTGTCCAGGTCACCGGCGCCGACGTCATCCACGCCTTCGCGCTGCCGGCTTTCGGCGTCAAGATCGACGCCATTCCGGGGCGGCTGAACGAGACGTGGTTCAAGGCCACCAAGACCGGCATGTTCTACGGCCAGTGCTCGGAGCTCTGCGGCAAGGACCACGCCTTCATGCCGATCGCGATTCGCGTCGTGGAGGACCAGGAATTCGCCTCCTGGGTCGAGACGGCGAAGAAGAAATATGCGAGCGGCGGCACCAGCACCTACGCCTCCGCGGCCGGCCCGACGCAGTAAGCGTCGGGGAACGGCTTGAGGGACTGAAAGCGACATAAGGGCGGGACCTCCCAAGGTCCGAATGGGACGCAAGGCAGGATTTGAAAATGGCAACGAGCGCAGCGGCACACGGCGATCACGCCCACGGACATGACGAGCATGCCCATCCGACCGGATGGCGCCGCTACGTCTATTCGACCAACCACAAGGACATCGGCACGATGTACCTGATCTTCGCGGTCATCGCCGGCGTCATCGGCGCCGCGATGTCGATCGCGATCCGTGCCGAGCTGATGTATCCGGGCGTGCAGATCTTCCACGAGACGCACACCTATAACGTGTTCGTGACCTCTCACGGCCTGATCATGATCTTCTTCATGGTCATGCCCGCGATGATCGGCGGCTTCGGCAACTGGTTCGTGCCGCTGATGATCGGCGCGCCCGACATGGCGTTCCCGCGCATGAACAACATCTCGTTCTGGCTGCTGCCGGCCTCCTTCGGCCTGCTCCTGATGTCGACCTTCGTCGAGGGCGAGCCGGGCGCCAACGGCGTCGGCGCCGGCTGGACCATGTACGTGCCGCTGTCGAGCTCCGGCCATCCGGGCCCGGCCGTCGACTTCGCGATCCTGTCGCTGCATCTGGCGGGCGCCTCGTCGATCCTCGGCGCCATCAACTTCATCACCACGATCTTCAACATGCGCGCGCCGGGCATGACCCTGCACAAGATGCCGCTGTTCGTGTGGTCGATCCTGGTGACGGTGTTCCTGCTGCTGCTGTCGCTGCCGGTGCTCGCCGGTGCGATCACCATGCTGCTCACCGACCGCAATTTCCACACGACGTTCTTCGCGCCCGACGGCGGCGGCGATCCGGTGCTGTTCCAGCATTTGTTCTGGTTCTTCGGCCACCCCGAGGTGTACATCCTGATCCTGCCCGCCTTCGGCATGATCAGCCAGATCGTCTCGACCTTCTCGCGCAAGCCCGTGTTCGGCTATCTCGGCATGGCCTACGCCATGGTCGCGATCGGCGGCATCGGCTTCGTGGTCTGGGCGCACCACATGTACACGGTCGGCATGTCCTCGGCGACGCAGGCCTATTTCGTCGCTGCGACGATGGTGATTGCCGTTCCGACCGGCGTAAAAATCTTCTCCTGGATCGCCACGATGTGGGGCGGCTCGATCGAATTCCGGGCACCGATGATCTGGGCGGTGGGCTTCATCTTCCTGTTCACAGTCGGCGGCGTCACCGGCGTCGTGCTGGCGAACGCCGGCGTCGACCGCGTGCTGCAGGAGACCTACTACGTTGTCGCGCACTTCCACTACGTGCTGTCGCTCGGTGCGGTGTTCGGGATCTTTGCCGGCTGGTACTACTGGTTCCCGAAGATGACGGGCTACATGTACAGCGAGCCGCTGGCCAAGGCCCACTTCTGGGTCACCTTCATCGGCGTCAACCTGGTGTTCTTCCCGCAGCACTTCCTCGGCCTGTCGGGCATGCCGCGCCGCTATGTCGACTATCCCGACGCGTTCGCGGGCTGGAACCTGATCTCGTCGCTCGGTTCCTACGTCTCCGGCTTCGGCGTCCTGATCTTCCTCTATTGCGTGGTCGATGCCTTCATGAAGAAGGTGCCGGCGGGCGACAATCCCTGGGGTGCGGGCGCCACCACGCTGGAATGGACGCTGCCCTCGCCGCCGCCGTTCCACCAGTTCGAAGTGCTGCCCCGCGTGCAGTAAGCAATCTCCCGCGGCGCCCATGACGGGCGCCGCGGCTCTATAACGAAGCGAGTTGAATTTAGTGTCCGTCCTCGACCACAACGCCCTCGACATCAATCCCCGCATCTCCGAGGCGGAGGTCGGCGACTACATCGCGCTTCTGAAGCCGCGGGTGATGTCGCTGGTGATCTTCACCGCGCTGGTCGGGATGGCGATGGCGCCGGGACACTTCCATCCCGTGCTCGCGTTCACCTCGCTGCTCTGCATTGCCGTCGGTGCCGGCGCCTCCGGTGCGCTCAACATGGCGCTCGAAGGCGACATCGACTCCAAGATGTCGCGCACGCAGAACCGGCCGATCCCGCGCGGCCGCATCACCCGGCCCGAGGCGATGGCGTTCGGCATGACGCTTTCCTTCTTCTCGGTGATGACGCTCGGCATCCTCGTCAACTGGGTCGCGGGCGCGCTGCTCGCCTTCACCATCTTCTTCTACGTCGTGATCTACACGATGTGCCTGAAGCGCTGGACCGCGCAGAACATCGTGATCGGCGGCGCCGCCGGCGCGCTGCCGCCGGTGGTGGCCTGGGCCGCTGTGACGGG
>NZ_JALBHA010001226.1:0-202 GCF_023006445.1 Bradyrhizobium sp. SHOUNA76 | reverse complement strand
ATCGCGAACAACGAAGAAATCCGCAAATCCTATCTGGGTTACTGAGGGAGCCGGGACAATGGAGCTGTTCACCAACCAGGTCCTGGCCGGCATCGCCACGGGCGCGATCTATGCCTGCATGGCGCTCGCCGTGGTCATGATCTACCAGGCCATCGACCATCTCAACTTCGCGCAAGGCGAGATGGCGATGTTCTCGACCTTC
>NZ_JALBHA010001225.1:0-206 GCF_023006445.1 Bradyrhizobium sp. SHOUNA76 | reverse complement strand
AGCGTCATGGCCCGCTTCGGAACCGCCTCGACCGCCTCGTGGCCTTCGCCGACGACTTCTTCTGCAGCGCTCATGATCAAACTCGCTTGACGATGTGCCGGCCGAACAGGCCAGCGGGTTTGACGACCAGGACGGAGATGATCAGCGCGAGCGCGATCGGGAGTTTCAGCTCGTTGCCGACGCCGGGGATGTAGGTGCCGGCGAGG
>NZ_JALBHA010001224.1:0-223 GCF_023006445.1 Bradyrhizobium sp. SHOUNA76 | reverse complement strand
ACGGGCCGGATCGAGCCGCTCGCGGCCGGCGCTGCGTGCCACGATCGGGACATTGCGGATGTCCTCGCGAACCTGCGTCACGGGAATGCCGGTGAGGAGGAACTGGAGCTGGCGGGCCACCTCGGCCGGCGACAGGCCGATCAGGTTCAGCCGGTCCTGATCCGGGACGAAGCGAAGCACGGGCGTGCGATCGCCCCAATCCCGATTTGCCTGCCGCGCGTCC
>NZ_JALBHA010001223.1:0-223 GCF_023006445.1 Bradyrhizobium sp. SHOUNA76 | reverse complement strand
CAATATCGACCAGATCGGCGGCACCATCGACATCAAGAGCGTGGCCGGCGAAGGCTCCTCCGTCACCATCAAGATCCCGCTGACCTTGGCGATCGTCTCGGCCCTGATCGTGGAAGCCGCCGGCGACCGCTTCGCGATCCCGCAGCTCTCGGTGGTCGAGCTGGTGCGGGCCCGCGCCAACTCCGAGCACCGCATCGAGCGCATCAAGGACACCGCGGTGCTC
>NZ_JALBHA010001222.1:0-223 GCF_023006445.1 Bradyrhizobium sp. SHOUNA76 | reverse complement strand
CTCGATGAAGGAGAACAGATTGCGTGCGTAGAGGCTGGAGGCCGAGGCCGCGACGCGGCCGGCGACGTTGGTGTAGCCGACGATCTTGATGCCATCGAGGTCGACGACCTCGCCCGGCTTCGCACCCTCGACATTGCCGCCGCGCTCGACGGCGAGATCGACCAGCACCGAGCCCGGCTTCATCGACTTGACCATGTCGGCACTGACCAGCTTCGGCGCCGGC
>NZ_JALBHA010001221.1:0-223 GCF_023006445.1 Bradyrhizobium sp. SHOUNA76 | reverse complement strand
CTCGATGAAGGAGAACAGATTGCGTGCGTAGAGGCTGGAGGCCGAGGCCGCGACGCGGCCGGCGACGTTGGTGTAGCCGACGATCTTGATGCCATCGAGGTCGACGACCTCACCCGGCTTCGCACCCTCGACATTGCCGCCGCGCTCGACGGCGAGATCGACCAGCACCGAGCCCGGCTTCATCGACTTGACCATGTCGGCACTGACCAGCTTCGGCGCCGGC
>NZ_JALBHA010001220.1:0-223 GCF_023006445.1 Bradyrhizobium sp. SHOUNA76 | reverse complement strand
CAGGGCCGAGACGATCGCCAAGGTCAGCGGGATCTTGATGGTGACGGAGGAGCCTTCGCCGGCCACGCTCTTGATGTCGATGGTGCCGCCGATCTGGTCGATATTGGTGCGCACCACGTCCATGCCGACGCCGCGGCCGGAGACCGAGGTGATGGCGGCCGCGGTCGAGAAGCCCGGCGCGAAGATGAACTTGTGGATCTGGGCTTCGCTCATCTTCTCGAGC
>NZ_JALBHA010000121.1:0-14353 GCF_023006445.1 Bradyrhizobium sp. SHOUNA76 | reverse complement strand
GACGGCACGCGCCGGATCGGTCGGCCCGCGATCGGTGGGAGCGGCCTCGGCCCGCGCCCCCCCGACCGAGCCCGTCACGTCGGAGAGTTTCGACATGGCCGTGCAGCCGCCGAGGCCCATGGCCAATGCCGCGACCACCGACGTGGACACAAGAAGCCTGGCAGGACTGAACCGTTGACGCATGACGCCTTGACTCTCGAGCCGATTGATCGAGCCGAACGCGCCAGCAATAGACTGTTAACCCTAACGGCCGGTTAACGCCGCTCCCCTGCCCGCACCTCTCAGGGCGACGTTTGCGGCGGCGCCTCACCGCCGAGGTCCAGATTGAGGCCGAGTGCCTTCACCTGTTCGTTCAGGTCCCGCAGCAATTGCCGCCTTTGTCGCGCCGGCTGCCGGGCATCGACGCCCTCGCGGGACAGCCTCGGCAGTTGGCGCAGGAAATCATCACGGTTGATCGAGCGCCTGCCGGAGAGCTCATCGAGCTGAGCGCGATCGACGCCGAGCACATCGGCGGATTGCGCGATCAATCGATTGAGCCGTGTTCTCACCGCGGACAATGCGTCGATGTCGGACCTCGGCCCGGACCTCGCGACCTTGCCTTCGAGGTCCGTCCAGGCATGAGACGAGACGACGTAAGTGTAGAACGCGCTCGCCCAGTCCGGTTCGGCTTCATCGTAAAAGCCGCGACGCATGAACAATCGGCGGGCGATCACCGCGACCTGATCCCGCTTCAGCGAGGCGCATGAGGCGATCTCGATCGCCGACTGGACCGCCGGATCGCGGGAAAAGTCCCGCCCTGCCGGCAGCCTGATGATTCCGTCCGGCAGATTGGAATCGAGCAGCCCGAAAGCGCCACCGTTACGCGGCCTGGAATAGCGCGTGATCGCGAAGCGGTAGTCCGTGCGGCCAGCGCGGTACGAGGGACCGAAATGGACGATGTTGAAGCCGGCATCGTCGCCGGCTTGCCCGGTCGAGGATGGGCAGGAGAGCACGTAGATCGTGCGCCAGAACGCTTCGCCGCTCTCGCTCGAGATCGCACGTGGATCGGGGATGGAATAGCGGGTCAGTCCCTCGACATGCCGGTGACCGTGCAGAACCAGATTGACGTTGAGGGAGGTTGCCGCTTCGAGGAAGGTTCCGGGCGCTGCCAGATACATCAGCGGCTCATCGGGCGCGCCGAGAAAGCGCTTTCCTTCTCCCGTCGCCTGCGGCAGCGGATGATGATGCAGGGCCAGCACGCGCACCAGGTTTTCCGTCGGCTCGGCATAATCGGCACGCCCCGCAGACCCTATGCTGCCCGCGAGCTCGACGCTCAGCCGGGCGGAATCCGCGACCATCGCGTTGTAGGTGCCCTCATCGATATGGCCGCTCGCAAGCGTCGTCAGGCTTGCGCGGTTGGAATCCAGCAGCACCAGGTCGAGACCACCCTGCCGGTAATAGACGCTCTTCGAGGTCCGCGGCAGATGCAGGTAATCATAGACGTCGTGACGGCCGGCCCACTGGCTCGGCCGCTTGACGTCGTGATTGCCGGCAACGGCCTGGATGTCGGTGAACACACCGGTCTGCCGGAGGGACGCGATGACGGCCAGCGCTTCGTCGAGCGCGCGCGGCGTCGGATCGTCCACGAGATCTCCCGTGATCAGCAGGATGCGATCGGGGACATCGGCGAGGTCCGCCATCCTCTCGCGGAGAGCGGCACTGAGCGCCTCGATCGTCGGGAGCAGCCGGCCCGACCCGTCCAGATGCAGGTCGGAAATCTGCGCAATAACGAACGATCTATCCATTTGCGCCGCTCATTTGCCAATGCTGCGTCGCCCAAAACGATGCGAGAAATGCCTTCGACGAACAGATTGGCCGGTCGCAGCCCGGGTTAGGATGGGCCTCGGGCAAGTATCAACCGCGTGCCGCCGCGTTCTCGCACGATGCGTGCAGAGGCGCGCGACACAATCTAAAATATCGGCCAATCATGCCACAACCGCGGCGCGAGTAAAGCCCTGCGGCCGCGCTCGCGTGAACGGCAGTTCTCAACATGAGATACGAGTCCTGCCGTACAGCGGTTTCGTTTCGTCCGATCAATATTCGATGGCAAGCCGCTTGCGGATTTCGTCGACACGCTTGTCCAGCGCATCGAACCGGGCGTGGACGGATCGGTCATGGAGATAGAAGACGTAACCGCCGGCAAGGAGCGCGAAGATCCAGTGGTGGTGCTCGACATAGCCAAAAATCGCCTCGACGGCCTGGCCGATGAATGTGACCACGCTCCACACAAATTCCATTGCACCTTCCTCCCGACGCTTTGTCGCCGGTCGCCCGATTTGCATCCCTGGCCACCGTTGCCGGAACCTAGCATGGCCCCCTTGCCGCGAGTAGCGGCTCGCTGAACGGTGACAGGCAAAGCCGATTGCAGCAGCGGCCAAACTCTGCGAAGTCTCGTCCGTTCGTATGACCCGTTTGATCTGACGATCGGGACCCGCCAATGCCTTCTGTCTTCGAGACGTCGCCCACCGCCATCCCGATCACCTTCGTCACCAAATCGAGCTGGGATCAGGTCGCCGAAACGCTGCCGCCGCCGCAACGGCTGTTCGCCACGGCATGCGCCTTCACCGCCAAGCCGGGCGCCTATCTGGCACTGCCTGCGCCGGACGGCGCAATTGCGCAGGTGCTGTTCGGCCTCGAGGACGAGGGTGCAAGATCGCGCGACCTGTTCCGGTCTGGCGCCCTGCCGGGGCTTCTGCCGCCGGGCACTTATCGCTTTGCCAATGCCCCACATGATGCACGGCTGGCGGCGCTCGCCTTCGCACTGGGATGCTACCGCTTCGCGCGCTACCGCAAGGCTGATCGTCCCGACGTCCGGCTGGTGCCGCCTGATGGCGTCGATGCGGCCGGGATCGAGCGGATCGCGGATGCCGCAATGCTCGCGCGCGACCTCATCAACACACCGTCCAACGACATGGGGCCGGCGGAGCTGGCTGCCGCCGCGCAAGCGCTCGCGGCCGAGTTCGGTGCAAGTTTCGCCTGCACCATCGGCGAAGAGTTGGAGACGGATTTCCCGTTGATCCACGCCGTCGGAATGGCCTCCAGCCGCGCGCCGCGGCTGATCGATATCGGCTGGGGCGATCCTGATCATCCCAAGGTGACGCTGGTCGGCAAGGGCGTCTGCTTCGACACCGGCGGGCTCGACCTGAAGCCGTCGAGCGGCATGCTGATCATGAAGAAGGACATGGGCGGCGCCGCCAATGTGCTGGCGCTGGCACGCATGGTGATGGACGCGAAGCTGAAGGTGCGGCTTCGCGTGCTGATTCCGGCCGTGGAGAACGCGCTCGCGGGCAACGCCTTCCGCCCGCTCGACATCTTCACCTCGCGCAAGGGCATCACGGTCGAGATCGGCAACACGGATGCGGAAGGCCGCCTGGTGCTCGCCGACGCGCTGGCGCTGGCCGACGAGGAGAAGCCCGATCTGCTGATCGATCTGGGCACGCTGACCGGCGCGGCCCGCGTCGCACTGGGGCCGGATTTACCGCCCTTTTACACCAATGATGAGACCCTTGCCGCCGACCTCGCGCGCTGCGCGGTGCAGGAGAACGATCCGTTGTGGCGCATGCCGCTGTGGCCGCCTTACGATGCCTGGCTCGACTCCAAGACGGCCACCATCACCAACGCGCCATCAGGCGGCTTTGCCGGCTCGATCACCTGCGCGCTGTTCCTGCAACGCTTCGTCGAGCAGGCCAGGAGCTGGCTGCATGTCGACATCTACGGCTGGACGCCGTCGGCCAAGCCCGCACGCCCCGAAGGCGGCGAGTGCCAGGCCGCGCGGGCCATCTACACCTTGCTGAGCGAGCGCTATGCATGATCCAAAATACGATCCGCGGCTGACGCCGGCGCGGGGCGACCTTGCGGCGAAGTATCTCGAAGGCAAGATCGAGGCGGATCGCTTCGTCACCGGCGAGGAACTCGAGGTGGTCGAACCGGTCGCGCCGGTGCGCGAGCAACCGTCTTCGAGCGCGATGCTGATGACGGAGGCACTGCGCGGCGAACGCGTCACGGTCTACGACCGCAACGGCGAAGGCTGGGCGTGGGGCCAGCTCAATGGCGATGGCTATGTCGGCTGGCTGCCGGATGCGGCGTTGACGAAGCCGGCAGCCGCCCCGACCCACAAGGTGGGCGCGCTGCGGACGTTTGCGTTTCCCGGTCCCTCGATCAAGCTGCCGCCGGCTGAGACGCTCGTGATGGGATCCAGGCTCGCGGTGGCGCGCGAAGACGGAATCTTCGCCGTGACGCGCGACGGCAGGTATCTGCCGAAGTTCCATCTCACCCCGCTCGATCATCGCGAGCCGGATTACGTCGCTGTCGCCGAGCGCTTCGTCGGCACGCCTTACCTGTGGGGCGGCAAGAGCAGTTTTGGCATCGATTGCTCCGGCCTCGTTCAGGTCTCGCTGACAGCATCAGGCATCGGCTGCCCGCGCGACAGCGACATGCAGCAGGCCGGGCTCGGCCGCGCGCTCGATCCGCATGAGCGGAGCAGCTTGCTGCGCGGCGATCTGGTCTTCTGGAAGGGACATGTCGCGATCGTCCGCGATGGCAGCACCATGGTTCACGCCAACGCGCATCACATGGCGACGGTGATCGAGCCGATCGAGTCGGCCATCGCACGGATCAAGCAGGCCGGCAGCGA
Source organism: Bradyrhizobium sp. SHOUNA76 (assembly GCF_023006445.1). Taxonomy (NCBI): domain Bacteria; kingdom Pseudomonadati; phylum Pseudomonadota; class Alphaproteobacteria; order Hyphomicrobiales; family Nitrobacteraceae; genus Bradyrhizobium; species Bradyrhizobium sp. SHOUNA76. Next base: position 9,681 of record NZ_JALBHA010000121.1, on the reverse strand, counting down.
AGTCGTCGCGATCAAGCGGCTCTAGGGCCGCGGATCATCGTAAACGCGAGCTTTCTCGGCATCCGAACAGGTTCCGGACGCGGTTGTTGACGTATCGGACGCATCGACCCCGTCCAATGGGCATCTTGCGGCGCAGCTACGGAACAAACGTTACATCTGAGAGCTTTGCGGAACGAAACGCGTCGTCAGTCTTTCTCTGGCTTTGGGAGGTGCCCATGAGTTCTCAGGCCAGAGAAGGCGCGTGTGCGTTCGCTTGGCGGAACTATTTGCTGCTCCACAGCGGCATCAGCGAGAATGATAGCAGGCGTTCCGCCCTCCACCGCTACATCGCCAATCTTCGCGATGCCGGCGAAGATGATTTCGATCTGTTGCAAATAGCCGCAGTCGCCTACTTGAAAAAGCTGGATGAATTGCAAGACAACCAATGCGCGCGACTCGCGGCGGATCAAGTTTTGGCTGAATGTTTAGAAGCACGCGGTTCAAAACACGACAGCTAGCTTTCAGGCCATAACACCAGAGCGAAGGAGCGAACAGCATGGCAGACAAGACCAATGCAGACCGTTTCGCGCGCGACCCAGAACGGCGCATCGCCGCAGCGACAGCAATCGGCATGAATGCCTTGAAGCCGATGATGCACTTTCAGATTTCAATGCTGAGGATGTGGGCCGACAGCATCGAGAGGCTCGCGGGCAATTACGAAAAGCGGCTGGAAGAAACTGCGACCGCGGCCGAGGACCAGTCGGACAAGGATCGCGCCGCGTAAATCAACGCGACGGGTCAAGCACAGCCCGCCTTGGAAGCGTCCCCGGGGTTCGCGCTGCCCGGGAATGACAGACTACGTCGCGGCCGCCCCGTTCCCCGCCGTCTCGAGCCGGAACGCCGCCGCGAACAGCGCCCGCGTGTAATCCGTCTTCGGGGTCTTGAACAGCTCTGCGGCCTGTCCCTCTTCGACGACCTTGCCGCCGCGCATCACGATCAGGTGGCTCGCGAGCGAAGCGACGACGCGCAGATCGTGCGAGATGAACATGTAGGTAAGCTCGCGCTTGCGCTGGAGCTCGCGTAGCAGATCGACCATCTGCGCCTGGAATAGCATGTCGAGCGCGCTGGTCGGCTCGTCCAGCACGACGAAATCCGGTTCCAGCACCACCGCCCGCGCGATACTGATGCGCTGGCGCTGGCCGCCGGAGAATTCATGGGGATAGCGGTTGCGGGTATCGGGCTTCAGCCCGACGTCTTCCAGTGCCTTGACGACGCGCGCCTCGCGCTCTTCGCGCGACAGCGTCGGCTGATGCACGGAGAGACCTTCGGCAATGATATCGGCGACCGACATGCGCGGTGAGAGCGAGCCGAACGGGTCCTGGAACACGATCTGCATGTCGCGCCGGAACGGCCGCATCTCCTTGAAACGCAGGCCCTGGATGTCCTTCCCCAAGAACACGATGCGTCCGTTCGACGAGATCAGTCGCAGCAGCGCCAGCCCCAGCGTGGTTTTGCCCGAGCCGGATTCGCCGACGACGCCCAGCGTCTCGCCCTTGCGCACGGCGACGCTGACGCCGTCGACCGCCTTGATGTGGCCGACCGTCTTGCGCATCAGGCCGCGCTTGATCGGAAACCAGACCTTCAGGTCGTTGGCCGACATCACGACCGGCGCATCCGGCTGCGGCGGCGCCGGATCCGGCTTCGGCTCGGCCGCGAGCAGATCGCGCGTGTAGGGATGTTTCGGCGACTTGAAGACCTGCTCGACAGGTCCCTGCTCGACGATCTCGCCGCTCTTCATGACACAGACGGTGTCGGCGATGCGGCGTACGATGCCGAGATCGTGGGTGATGAAGAGCAGGCTCATGCCGAGCCGCGAGCGGATCTCGGCGAGCAGCGCCAGGATCTGCGCCTGCACGGTGACATCGAGCGCCGTCGTCGGTTCGTCCGCGATCAACAGATCCGGCTCGTTGGCGAGCGCCATCGCGATCATCACGCGCTGGCGCTGACCGCCGGAGAGTTGATGCGGATAGCTCTTCAGCCGCGTCTCCGGCTCGGGAATGCCGACCTGCGTCAGCAGCTCCAGCGTCCGCCTGCGCGCCTCGGCATTGCTGGTTGGATTATGCAGCTGGATGATCTCGCCGATCTGCGCCTCAATCGTGTGCAACGGATTGAGCGAGGTCATCGGCTCCTGGAAGATGATGGAGATATCGCTGCCGCGAATCTCCCGCATCTCCTGCTCGGAACGGTCGATGAGCTCCTGCCCCTTGAAGCGGATGCTGCCCGAGGGGTGCGAGGCGTTCGGATAGGGCAAGAGCTTGAGGATCGAGAGCGCGCTGACGGACTTGCCGGAGCCGGATTCACCGACCAGCGCCAGGCATTCGCCGCGCTTGATCTGGAACGAGACCTTGTCGACCGCAAGCGTCGTGGCGCCGCCCTGGTGGAAGGCCACCGAGAGGTCGCGAACGGCAAGCAGGGGCTGGTTGATCGCGTCCATCGGCTTACCTGAACGTCTTGCGCGGATCGAAGGCGTCGCGCACGGCTTCGCCGGTGAAGATCAGGAGCGACAGCATGCTCGCGACCGAGAAGAAGCCGGAGAAGCCGAGCCAGGGCGCCTGCACATTGGACTTGGCCTGCGACAGCAATTCGCCGAGCGAAGGCGATCCCGGCGGCAGGCCGAAGCCCAGGAAATCCAGCGCCGTCAGCGTCATCACCGAACTCGACACGATGAAGGGCAGGAACGTCATGGTCGCCACCATCGCGTTCGGCAGCAGGTGGCGGAACATGATGATCGGGTTGGAGACACCGAGCGCCCGCGCCGCCTGGATGTATTCGAAGTTGCGCCCGCGCAGGAATTCGGCCCGCACGAGACCGACCAGCGAAACCCAAGAGAACAGCAGGAGGATGCCGAGCAGCACGAAGAAGCCGGGCACGAGGACCGAAGACAGGATCAGGAGAAGATAGAGCGAGGGGATCGCCGTCCATATCTCGATGAAACGCTGGAAGATGAGATCGACCCGGCCGCCGAAATAGCCTTGCACCGCGCCCGCTGCGATGCCGATGACGGACGAGACGATAGTGAGACAAAGGCCAAACAGCACCGAGATGCGGAAGCCGTAGATCAGCCGTGCGACCACGTCGCGCCCCTGATCGTCGGTGCCGAGCCAGTTGTATTCGAGGTCGCGGCAGCTCTTCAGCCCCTTCTTCTCCACCACCGACTGGCATTGCTTCTCCGTCAGCATCCATGTCGGCGGCGACGGCGCAGGCGTCGGGAGGTCGAGATTGTGGGTGTCGTAAGAATAACGGATCAGCGGCCAGACGATGGTGCCGTTCTTCTCCTTGATCAGCTTCTGCAAATAGGGATCGCGGTAGTCAGCCGCGGTTTCGAAGTCGCCGCCGAAGGTCGTTTCGGAATAGGTCACGAAAGCGGGCCAGTAGAGACGGCCGTCGAACTTGATCAGGAAAGGCCGATCGTTGGCGATCAGCTCTGCGAACAGCGAGACCACGAACAGCGCAATGAAGATCCAGAACGACCAGTAGCCGCGGCGGTTCGCCTTGAAATTCTGCCACCGCCGCTTGTTGAGCGGCGATGGAGCGAACGGCTTGCGCGTGATCGGAACGATCTCGCCCAGCGGGGACTGGGTGGTGGTCTCGATCGGCGTCGGTGCGGTAATCGTCATCAGACCTCCCGCGCCTCGAAATCGATCCGGGGGTCGATCCACATATAGGTCAGGTCGGAAACCAGGTTGATCACGAGGCCGACCAACGAAAAGATATAGAGCGTGCCGAACACCACGGGATAGTCGCGGTTGAGCACGCTCTCGAAGCTGAGCAGCCCGAGCCCATCCAGCGAGAAGATGGTCTCGATCAGGAGCGAGCCGGAAAAGAAGGCGTGGATGAAGGTGCTGGGAAAGCCTGCGATCACGATCAGCATCGCATTGCGGAAGACGTGCCCATAAAGCACCCGATTCTCGCTACAGCCCTTCGCGCGCGCGGTCATCACGTACTGCTTGCGGATTTCGTCCAGGAACGAGTTCTTGGTCAGGAACGTCATGGTGGTGAACGCACCGAGCCCCATGGCGATCAGCGGCAGCGTGAGATGCCAGAAGTAATCGATGATCTTCCAGTACCAGGGGAACTGCGACCAGCCGTCGGAGGTCAGTCCGCGCAACGGGAACCAGTTGAAGAAGGAGCCGCCGGCAAACAGGATGATGAGGAGAATTGCGAACAGGAAGCCGGGAATCGCATAGCCGAGCACGAGCACGGTCGACGTCCAGGTGTCGAAGCGTGTGCCGTCCTTGACCGCTTTGCGGATGCCGAGCGGGATCGAGATCAGATAGGTCAGGAGCGTCAGCCACAGGCCGAGTGAGATCGAAACCGGCAGCTTCTCCTTGATCAGCTGCAGAACGCTGACGTCACGGAAATAGCTCTTGCCGAAATCGAAGCGGGCGAAATTCCACACCATCAGTGCGAAGCGTTCCGGTGCCGGCTTGTCGAAGCCGAACTGCACCTCGAGCTTCTTGATGAAATCGGGATCAAGACCCTGCGCGCCGCGATATTTCGAGTTGACGGCATCGCCGCCGGCCCCGACTTGCCCGGGCGCGCGCTGCGCAAAGTCGCTGCCGCCCGAAATGCGCGAGGTGCCGCCGGTGTCAGCTCCGGAGAGCTGCGCGATCACGCGTTCGACCGGGCCGCCCGGCGCGAATTGCACGACGACGAAAGACACGAAGAGGATCCCCAGCAGCGTCGGGATCATCAGGAGGATGCGGCGGGCGATATAGGCGCTCATGATTATTTCGCCTGCTCGAGCTTGGCGGCCTTGGCGGGTTCATGCCACCAGATGTCGGGCGCGCCGACGCCATTGGCATAACGCGGCAGCTTCTGCGGATGGCCGAACTGATCCCAATAAGCCAGCCGGTGCGTCTTGTTGTACCATTGTGGCACCCAATAACGGCCGGCGCGGAACAGGCGATCGAAGGCGCGGCAAGCGACGGTCAGTTCCTCGCGGCTGTCGGCTGCCATGATCTTCTCGATCATGGCATCGATGGCCGGACTGGCGATGCCCGCGAGATTGTACGACCCCTTGGTCGCCGCGACCTGCGACGAGAAGAATGCGCGCATGGCATCGCCCGGCGTCGCCGACATGCTGAAGCGCTGGATCGTCATGTCAAAGTCGAAATCTTCCTGGCGCGCCTTGTACTGCACGGCATCGACGAGCCGGATGTTGGCCTCGATGCCCAGCGTCCCCAAATTCTTGATATAGGGCGCGTGGTGCGGCTGGAACGAGGGCTCGTCCAGCAGGAATTCGATGCGGAAGACCTCACCGTTCGGCAGGACGCGCTTGCCGTCCTTGATCGGCACACCGGCATCGGTCAGCAATTGCTGCGCCTTGCGCAGCAGGCTGCGATCCTGTCCGGATCCGTCCGTGATCGGCGGGGAGAAAGGCGCTGCGAACACCTCGTCGGGGACTTGGCCCCGGAACGGCTCGAGCAGCTTCAGTTCTTCCGGCGACGGAGGCCCGTTGCTCGCCATGAGATCGGAGTTCTGGAAAGGCGACACCGTGCGGGCATAGGCGCCGTACATGATGGTCTTGTTGGTCCATTCGAAGTCGAACGCATTGATCAGGGCCTCGCGCACCCGCGGGTCCCTGAATTTTTCACGTCGCGTGTTGATGAACCAGCCCTGCGCGCCCGACGGCGTCTCGTCGGGCACGACTTCCATCTTGACTCGCCCCTCCTTGGCGGCGGCGAAATCATATCGCGTCGCCCAGATGCGGGACGTGAACTCCTCACGGTAGAGATAATTTTTGCCGGTGAACCCCTCGAAGGCGACGTCGCGATCGCGGTAGAACTCATAGCGCACAATGTCGAAATTATAGGTGCCGCGGCAGGGCGGCAGATCGGCGCCCCACCAGTCCTTCACCCGCTCATACTCGATGTAGCGATTGACCTCGAACTTGCCGACCTTGTACGGACCCGAGCCCAGCGGGATCTCCAGAGACGTTTCATCGAACGGGCGGGACGCGTAGTACGCCTTCGAGAAGATCGGCAGGCTCGCTGCATAGAGTGGCACGTCGCGCGCGCGACCCTTGGCAAAGGTGACGACGAGCGTTGCATCGTCGATCGCTTCCGCGCCGACCATGTCGCGCAGCTGCACCAGGATCAAGGGATGGCCCTTGGTCTTCAGCGCCATCAGCGAGAACGCCGCATCATGCGCGGTGAGCTTCGTGCCGTTGTGGAATTTCGCCTCCGGCCGCATCGTGAAGCGGTAGACCAGCCTGTCCGGCGATATCTGAACGGATTTGGCCGCGAGCCCGTACATCGCATCAGGCTCGTCGTTCGCGCGCACCATCAGCGGTGCGAAGGTCATGTCCATGCCCTGCGCGCCGTCGCCCTTCAGGATGAAGGCGTTGAGCGAGTTGAAGGTCTGGTAGGACTGGTTGTAGGCGCGCACCGACGGAATGAGGGAGAACGCGCCGCCCTTTTGCGCATCGACGTTGACGTAGTCGAAATGGTGGAAGTCGGCGGGATATTTGAGATCGCCGAACGCCGAAATGCCGTGAGCCTCAATCCCGGCTTCCGACGCATGCGCGCCACGCATCGGCCGCGCGCCCAGCGACGCACCGAGGGCGCCGCCAACACCCAAGGCCAGCACATGGCGGCGTGACATCTGCGTCATGCGGGGGATGTCCTTCACGACTTCTTTGCGATCCGCGCCGCCTTGTCTGCGTCGTACCACCAGATGAACGGGAAGCCAGACTGGCCATATCGGGGCAATTCGGCGGGCCGGCCGAAACGATCCCAGCGCGCGGTGCGCACCTTCGTATAGGTCCACTGCGGCACGACATAGTGATTCCACAGCAGTACACGGTCGAGCGCCTTGGTTGCAGCGACAAGATCGTCGCGATCGGCCGCGTAGATGACCCGCTCGATCAGCTTGTCGATCGCCGGATTCTTGATGCCGGCAATGTTGCGCGAGCCGGCGATGTCAGCCGTCTTGGACGACCAGAACTCGCGCTGCTCGTTGCCCGGCGACTGCGACTCGCCCCACGAGTTGGTGACGATGTCGAAATCCCACTCGCGTGTCCTGTTCTCGTATTGGGTCGGATCGACCGTCCGCACGCTGACGGCAATGCCGAGCCGCTCCAGCGACGGCTTGTAGAACAGCGTGATTCGCTCGAAGCTCGGATCCGAGTTCAGCAATTCCAGGGTGAACTGGGCGCCGGTCTTGACGTCGGTCAGCTTGCGGTCGCGCACCTCGTAGCCGGCCTCCTTGAACAGGCGCAGCGCCTCGCGAAGATTGTCGCGCACGGCTTCCGGACTGCCGCCGATCGGATTGCTGTAGGCCGTGGTGAAGACTTCGGGCGGGACCTGAGCACGGACGGTCTCGAGGATCTCGAGCTCCTTGCCCTGCGGCAAGCCGGTTGCCATCAGATCTTCGATGCCGTCGAAATAGCTGTTGATGCGCTTGTACTGGCCGTAGAAGATCTGCTTGTTCATCTCCTCGAAGTCGAAGGCGTAGTTGAGCGCACGCCGCACGCGGGGGTCGCTGAATTTGGCGCGGCGCAGGTTCGGCACGAAGGCTTGCATCACGCCCGAGCTGCGATTGGCGAACTCCTCGAGGATCACGCGCTTTTCCGTCACGGCCGCGAAGTCGTAGGCGGTCGCCCAGTTCTTCGCGCTGTTCTCTGTACGCCAATCGACCTGGTCGGCCTTGAAAGCCTCGATCGCCACGGTGGCATCGCGGAAATATTCGTAGCGCAGCTCGTCGAAATTGTTGCGGCCCAGATTGGCCGGCAGGTCGCGGCCCCAATAGTCCTTGACGCGCTCCAGCGCGATCGACCGCCCTGCTACGAAGTCCTTGATCCTGTAGGGACCGGAGCCGAGCGGCACTTCGAGCGTGGTCGCGGAGACATCGCGCTTGCGGCCCTGCGCGTCGGTCCCTTCCCACCAATGCTTCGGCAGGACCGTGAGTTGGCCCACGATCTGCGGCAGCTCGCGGTTGCCCGGCGCGTCGAATACGAACTTCACCTCGCGCTCGCCGACCTTCTCGGCCTTCACCACATGGCTGTAATAGGCCGAGTACATCGGGTGGTGCTTCTTGAAGGAATCGAGCGAAAAGATCACGTCGTCCGCGGTAACGGGCTTGCCGTCGTGCCATTTGGCCTGCGGCCGCAAGCGGTAAGTCACGTAGGAGAAGTCATCCGGATGGCTGACGGCCTCGGCCAGCGCGCCATATTCCGTCGATACCTCGTCGAGCGAGGGCGTCGTGAGGGATTCGTAGATGAATGCGACGGCGCCGGCGACCTGCCCCTTCACACCTGACACAACGATGTTGAAGTTGTCGAAGGTGCCGACGGCGATCTGGCGCGCGATGCCGCCCTTCGGCGCTTCCGGATTGACGTAGTCGAAGCGCTTGAAGTCAGCGGGGTACTTGACCTTTCCGAACAGGGATAACGCGTGGCGCCAAGGTAGCTCACTGGCGGATTGCGCGCGTGCTGCGCCGATGACGGGAACGCTGCCCAGGGAACCAAGGGCGGGAAGCGCTGCGGCAGCAGTGCCGGTGAGCAGGAGATCGCGTCGGGTAATGGCCAAATCAACATCCCTGTCTTGAAGGAGGCTACTCCTTTAAGTTCCCAATATAGGCGAGGTTTCGACCGAATATGTTGCTTTTTCCTCATCTTGAAAGGCCCGGCGACCTATCGGATGCGGCCAAACGCCCCGATAAATTCGTCGCGAGGCCCGGATACGGAAACGGCCAGGCTTTTCAGCCTGGCCGCATATTCCAAGACAGGTTCTTGAGGCCTTACTTCGACGCCGTCGGCAGCGGCTGAGGGTGCTCTGACAGCGAATTCAGATAGGCAATGACATCAGCGCGCTCGGAATCCTTGGGAATACCGGCAAAGCCCATCGCGGTGCCCGGGATGAAGCCCTTCGGATTGGCGATGAACTTGTTGAGGTCGTCGAACGTCCAGGTGCCGCCCTTGGCCTTCATGGCAGCCGAGAAGTTGAAGCCGCCGCGGCCTTCGCCCCTCTTCTCGCCGACGACGCCATAGAGGTTGGGACCAACGCGATTCGGGCCACCCTTTTCGAAGGTGTGGCAGGCGCCGCACTTCTTGGCGGCTGCAGAGCCCTTTTCGACGGAGGCGGTCTGGAGCAGCTTTTCGATCGGCTCGGAAGCTGCGGCGGCAGCGCCGCCTTCCTTGCCGTGGCCGGCATCTTCCTTCACGGCGATCTCGAAGCCGGGTTTTTCCGGCATCTTGGGCGAGAAAAGAGCCTGGGCGGTAAAGCTGGTCCCCAAGAGAAAGAGACAGGTACCAAGCACGGCACCCATGATTTTATTGAGTTCGAAAGAGTCCATTTCCGGCCAGGCCCCACCGCAAGAAGGAAACAGCGGCGCAATCGGCCGCCAGGACGAGCCTCGGGAGAATCAAACGTTCCCTATTGTTTCCCCGAGTTTTGCCATTGAGATATCGGTTTGCCCGGGGTCTGGCAACCCGTATAAGCGACCCGGCTTTCAACCCGTCCCCACTCCATTTCTCGGCGCGGAAAACGCCCTGTTTGCAGGCTCTTGACCCGATGATTGATCCTCGCATCCTGGTGCTGATCCCGGCCCGCATGGCCGCCACCCGCCTGCCCGGCAAGCCGCTCGCCGATATCGCGGGCCAGCCGATGATCGTGCATGTGCTGCGCCGCGCCGAGGCCG
>NZ_JALBHA010001219.1:0-223 GCF_023006445.1 Bradyrhizobium sp. SHOUNA76 | reverse complement strand
ACGGGCCGGATCGAGCCGCTCGCGGCCGGCGCTGCGTGCCACGATCGGGACATTGCGGATGTCCTCGCGAACCTGCGTCACGGGAATGCCGGTGAGGAGGAACTGGAGCTGACGGGCCACCTCGGCCGGCGACAGGCCGATCAGGTTCAGCCGGTCCTGATCCGGGACGAAGCGAAGCACGGGCGTGCGATCGCCCCAATCCCGATTTGCCTGCCGCGCGTCC
>NZ_JALBHA010001218.1:0-223 GCF_023006445.1 Bradyrhizobium sp. SHOUNA76 | reverse complement strand
CTATCTCAATGCCGTCAGCAATATCCTCGCCGGCAATCTCGGCCAGCATCCGGTCTATCTCTGGACGCTGCCGATGTTCCACTGCAACGGCTGGTGCTTTCCCTGGACCATCGCGGCGTCAGCCGGCATCAACGTCTGCCTGCGCAAGGTCGAGCCGACCAGAATCTTCGAGCTGATCAGGCAGCATGGCGTCACCCACATGTGCGGCGCGCCGATCGTCTAC
>NZ_JALBHA010001217.1:0-223 GCF_023006445.1 Bradyrhizobium sp. SHOUNA76 | reverse complement strand
CACCGCGAGCCCGTAGATCAGGAGCATCGTCATCTGGAAGATGATGAAGTTCTTGACGAACACCGGCACGATCAACAGCACCGCCAGCACCAGCAGCGAGGTGCCCGTGCCGAGCGTCATGGCCCGCTTCGGAACCGCCTCGACCGCCTCGTGGCCTTCGCCGACGACTTCTTCTGCAGCGCTCATGATCAAACTCGCTTGACGATGTGCCGGCCGAACAGGC
>NZ_JALBHA010001216.1:0-223 GCF_023006445.1 Bradyrhizobium sp. SHOUNA76 | reverse complement strand
AGAACCTTCGACCTCGAGCTTCGAGGCAAACGTCGCCTGCGACCAGCCGAGCAGCGCGGCCAGCATCTGGCCGGTCTGGTTGCTGTCGTCGTCGATCGCCTGCTTGCCGAGAATGATCAGGCCGGGCTGCTCTTCGTCCGCGACCTTCTTCAGGATCTTGGCGACCGCGAGCGGCTCGACGCTGCCTTCGGCTTTCACCAGGATGCCGCGGTCGGCGCCCATG
>NZ_JALBHA010001215.1:0-223 GCF_023006445.1 Bradyrhizobium sp. SHOUNA76 | reverse complement strand
GTCGGTTTCGTCAATCCGCATCAGCGGCTGACCGGATTTGACCTGCTCACCGACGTTCACCAGTCGCTCGACGATCTTGCCGGCGACGCGGAAACCGAGATTGCTTTCCACCCGCGCGCCGATGGTCCCGGTGAAACCGCGCTCGGATCCGCTGACCCGCGAGGCCGTGACCAGACGGACCATCGGGGGCTCCTGCCGGGGGTCGCTGACCGCCGAGGCTTCA
>NZ_JALBHA010001214.1:0-223 GCF_023006445.1 Bradyrhizobium sp. SHOUNA76 | reverse complement strand
GTCGCAGGCGACGTTTGCCTCGAAGCTCGAGGTCGAAGGTTCTGACTTCAAGGTCACCCGCGAAGTCGATGGCGGGCTCCAGACCGTGAAGCTGAAGGGACCGGCGATCGTGACCACCGATCTGCGTCTCAACGAGCCGCGCTACGCCTCGCTGCCGAACATCATGAAGGCCAAGAAGAAGCCGATCGCGGACAAGACCGTCGCCGATTACGGCGTCGATGTC
>NZ_JALBHA010001213.1:0-223 GCF_023006445.1 Bradyrhizobium sp. SHOUNA76 | reverse complement strand
CACCAAGGGACCGCAGGTCTTCATCCGGGTCGACGGCGCCTATGACAGCGTCCAGGCGATCGCCGATACGCCCATCGTCGCCGCCGGGCGGACGCTGAAGCTGTCCGACATTGCCGAGGTCCGCCGCGGCTACGAGGATCCTCCCACCTACATCATCAGGCACCAGGGTGAGCCCACCATCATGCTCGCAGCGGTGATGCAGGAGGGCTGGAATGGTCTGGCG
>NZ_JALBHA010001212.1:0-223 GCF_023006445.1 Bradyrhizobium sp. SHOUNA76 | reverse complement strand
GACCGAGGCGATGAAGACGCCGACGGTTGCGGCCACCACGGTGATGCGGTGATTGACGCACCATCGCACGATGGCGCGCAGGCCGCGGTACATGCGGGTCTCGTAGACCGCATGCGGGTCGTGATTGTGGTGCGCCTTCATCTCCGGCAGCAGCTTGACGCCGATATAGGGCGTGAAGATCACGGCCACGAACCAGGAGGCGACCAGCGCGATCGCCACGATC
>NZ_JALBHA010001211.1:0-223 GCF_023006445.1 Bradyrhizobium sp. SHOUNA76 | reverse complement strand
ATCGAGATTCAGGTGCTGGGCGACAAGCACGGCAACGTGATCTATCTCGGCGAACGCGAATGCTCGATCCAGCGCCGCAACCAGAAGGTCATCGAGGAGGCGCCTTCGCCGCTGCTCGACGAGGCCACCCGTCGCAAGATGGGCGAGCAGGCGGTCGCGCTGGCGAAAGCCGTGAATTACGACTCCGCCGGCACCGTCGAGTTCGTCGCAGGGCAAGACAAGA
>NZ_JALBHA010001210.1:0-223 GCF_023006445.1 Bradyrhizobium sp. SHOUNA76 | reverse complement strand
ATCGCGAACAACGAAGAAATCCGCAAATCCTATCTGGGTTACTGAGGGAGCCGGGACAATGGAGCTGTTCACCAACCAGGTCCTGGCCGGCATCGCCACGGGCGCGATCTACGCCTGCATGGCGCTCGCCGTGGTCATGATCTACCAGGCCATCGACCATCTCAACTTCGCGCAAGGCGAGATGGCGATGTTCTCGACCTTCATCTCCTGGCAGCTGATGCAA
>NZ_JALBHA010000120.1:0-14382 GCF_023006445.1 Bradyrhizobium sp. SHOUNA76 | reverse complement strand
CGCCGCATGCGCGCCTGGCGCGTCGCTCAGGTGCTGCGTCCGCCCGCGCGCCCGGTCCGGTCGTGCTGAGGCTGGTCTCGGCTGCCTGAGCTTGTGGCCCCCCGTCCATCGATAAATTTCGCAAGGAGTATCCGAGTGGCTCGTGTCCGACGCAGTAAGTCCTACAAAATGACGCAGATCTACGACCGGCGGTCCCGCGAGCTGCCGTTCAATGCCGAAGTGGCGGAGGTCGAGGTCGACAATCCGCTGGCGCTCGATTCCGGTGAGAAGATCGTGGTCATCCGGTCGATCCGTAGCGATCCCCTCGGTCGGCTGCAGGCACACCACCAGATCGACGAGGCGCAATACCGCGGCGGGCGTGCCTTCCAGAACGATTGGGAGAGGGCGGAGCGGGGTCCTCAGGCGATGGATCCGACCCGTGAATATGTCGATGGCGCGCGCACGCGTGAGCCCGTCACCGAGAGCCAGCGCCAGGCGGTGTTGCGGCTGAATCGGGTCGAGCGGGAACTCGGCACCGACGGTGCCGCGCTGGTGCACGACGTGCTGATTCTGGGCCTGACCATGGATCAGATCGGGGAGCGTCGCGCCGTCCGGACGCAGCGCTGGAACGATTATTTCGCGCGGCGTTTTCGCGAATGTCTGGACCGGCTGGCCCTGGTCTACGGCTTTGCGACGGAAACGGGGACACAACGGGCAGAGCGGCGAAGATGAATACGGCACGCCGGCGGCCTCGGCCGCCGGCGTGCCAACCTGTTGCCTAGGGATGCGGTACGATCTGGTAAGGCGTGGTGTAGGGCTCGACGCGAAGCGAGGCGTTGGCCAGAAGCCCGATCTTGGCGGTCGGCGCCTGCTGCAAATCGCCGTTCGGGCCGCGATGCACGTTGTATTGCCACACCGTGAGATCGCCCTTCTGCGCCAACGCGTGCGCAACCGCGCTCGCATCGTTGCCGCCAAGCGCCTTGAGTTCCTCTGCCGATAACCCGACGACGATCTCGTCCTTGACGGTGATGATCTTGAACAGGTTCATCTTGGTCTCCTGCGCCCAGGCGCCTTGTATCGAGAGGGTGAAAAGCGCAGCCGCGGCGCCCTTGATGAGATCGCAGCGAGAAAGCATGCCGTCGTCCTTTGGTGCTGACGCGCGCCCGAATCGAAGAGTCTTCAGCCATGGCGCCGTCGTCTGCGTGGCCGTGTCGCAACGGCTTGGTCGTTCGCTCATGGACAAAAGTTCATGGGCGAAAAACATTTCCGGACCAATGAATCCCGAGGCGACGGCCGCGCCGAGATCAGGACGCTGGAGATCGGCTGCCAGATCAGCCTTCATTTTGCCGCGGATACAACCGCCGAGGGCGGACGCAACAATTGCGTGTAAGCGCTGGAAAGCCGCTCGTTCGCAGCGAGCGTCCATTCATATCGGAAACATGCCGAAACGTTGCACCGATTGACAGCGACCGAGGCTGTGTGCGTGATTGATGCCGCTTCTTGACGCAGGTGGGTGACGGCGGTCGATATTCCTGTTATCCGGAATTGCCATGGTGCGATGCAGACGAAGCATCGCTACAGCCATTGCTGGACTTGCCGGACTGGTTGTTCTTTGACATACTTGCAACCCTCTGGTTGAGCCCGTGGTTTGGGACATGTCGTTCAGCGTGCCAAGCGGTCAGGGCCATCCGGTCGAGAGTTCGTCGCGATAGGGTCCTGTTGTGGCGTCTTGTCGTGGCATTCGGTTCTTGAGTGGATTACGAAGGCCGATGCTTGTCATAGGTGCGAGATGAAAAACCTCAATTTCGCGACTGAACTGCACCTCAAGCTCGGCGTGCCCGCAAGCGGCACGGTCGAAAGTCTGCGCCTGCTCCGTGCTTTCCTGAAGCTCGCGCCTCGACAGCGTTTCGAGGTCATCAAGCTGGTCGAAGACCTCGCCACCGAGGAAGCACTTCCCGAGATCCCCTTGTCCTGAGCCCGGCCGCGCGCCGGCCTTACGCCGTCTCCTTCGTTTTCCCGCTACGTTTTCCTGCCGGGGCCGGACTGCCGGGCGACGTTTCCCCCAAGGCTGGCGCTGGAAGGCGATCCGCCAAGTGTGGTATTCAATTGGGAAAACGGGAGGAGTGCGACCATGATCGAACCGAAACTCGAAGTTCCGGCCGAACTGCGCGACTTGGCCGAGAAGACGATAGACCAGGCGGAAAAAGCATTCGGGATGTTTTTCGAAGCCGCCACCAAATCGATGTCGTCAGTTCCAGGCGCGGGGACGGAGGTGTCGAAGCAGGCGCTGGTTTTCACCGAGCAGAACATGAAGTCGGCCTTCGACCACGCACGCAAGCTGGTTCATGCCACCGACCTCCAGGAAGCGATGCGAATCCAGTCCGATTTCCTGCGCAGCCAGTTCACCAGCGCCGGAGATCACATGCGCCAGATGACCGGGAGTCTCATGCAACCGGGGAAGGGCAAGTCCTGATTCCGGGCCTGTGCACGACGTGCCCACAAATTGAACTTGCATGGCGTGGCGATCCGCACTTCGATGTCGGCGCGGATCCATGCCGGGCCACCGGATGACTTCATTCGCCGTCTGGCATCCCTTCTGCTGATCCCTGTCGGTCCGCCGGCAGGGATTTGCATTTCTGGCAGATGTGGTGCTCGGCGACGCTACCGCTTCACACTTTGCGCTAACGCGGCCCTCCGCGTGCGGATCATGCGCTAGCGCAGCGATGCGATGTAGGCCGCGATGTCGCCGGCTTCGGTCCGGCTCAAGGGGAAATTCGGCATCTTCGGGTGCGGATCGAGCAGGAAAAAGGCGAGCCTCTCCGGATTGAAGTCCTGCCTGCGCGCAACGGAGGCAAAGGAGGGAACGTCGGCACTCGCCTGGGTCTGGCCGGTGGCGACGACATGGCAGCTTGCGCACCAGCGCTTGGCGAGGTCGGCACCGTGATCGGCATCGGCGGCGAGCACGGACGACGTGCCGACGCTCGAGGTTACGGCAAGCAGCAGGCAGATTCGTCTCAAATGCTGGTGCATAGGGTAACCTTCACGCATTCGTTCGCCGCCATGCTTATCCGCAGCACGATCCCGGAAATTGCGAGAGATCAATGCGGGCGATGATCGATCGCAGCAGCTTGCGGACCGAACGATAGAGATGCCGTACGGGTGCCGGCATCCTCGCAGCGGGCAGACCTTTCGTATCAAGGCTTTCGATATAGTGCGACACGTGACTCTCCGAGGCCGTGCGGCTGTTCTATCCCGCCGCCCCGGAGCCGCCTTGATCTGCCGCAAAGTGTTCCCGGCTAATAATCGCCCGGATTCATGATCATCGGACTCTTCGTGTCAGCCGGCGCGAGCGCGCTGCTGGCGCTGTCACGCAGGAAGCGGTCGAGCGTTTCCTGGATCTTCTCCTTGACCGAGTTGGGGCCGCGATCGCTCATCTCCGTGTGCTGGGCGCCGGTGTGGACGATGTCGATACCACGCGCCTTGGCCTCTTCCGGCGTCGGCAGCACGCCGGGATCGGTCACGAAATGCGGGTCTTTCGACCTGAACGACAGGATCTTCATGCCGTCGCTGAGCACGAAAGGCACCCGCAGATTGTCGAGGGTAATCACCTTCGACACCAGCTCCGGGTGCTGGTGGGCGACATACATCGAGACATCGCCGCCGTTGGAATGGCCAACAAGGGTGATGTGGTCGTAGTCGACGTTATCCTGCCGCCTCTTCAGTTCGCCCAACACGAAGAGAATGTTGGCCTCACAGCGGATATAGACGTCACGCCGGCCGACATATTGCTGACCGACACGGGTCATCAACGGCGGATCGCTCGGCAGGTCCTGCTGGATGCTGACAACCAGGTAGCCGCGCGCAGCGAGCACGTTGGCGAGGAAGGAATATTCGGTGGCCTTGACCGTGTTGCCGTTGCTGATGATGGCAACGGGGAGCTTCCAGAGGCCGAGATTGGCCTTGGTCTCATAGTCACGCCGCACTGCCACCTCGACGGCGATCGGCCGCTGACGCGAGGCGTCGAACAGCGCCACGGCCTCATGGCGGATCGCGAACCGGCTGACGAGGAAATACTCTCCGACGCCGAGGACGCAGAGAAACGCCAAAATTACAAACACTCTCTTCATGGTTGCGTCTCAAATCACGTTCGGCTGAACATGGTCATTGGGAACTCCCGGATCGAGCGATCGTGAGCACGTTACGGGATTAAATTTAGGCAAGTCTGTGAGCAAGGCGGCAAAAGGGCCGGATCCGAGGGCAACTGCGCGCACGGCAGGCGGCTACAGACAGCCGGTTTTCCCGCGTTCAGGGCAGAGCCGGAATGCGCTCGATAGCGTGAACAGGAAACGGGGACTGCGGCGCGCGTTGTCCGGTGCCGGGTAGCTCAAGGGCACGGCCACGCCGAGATCAGCCTGGAGGTCGTCTGGCAGGAAGAATCGCACACCGGCGCCGGCCGATGTGAGCGACAGGCCCTCGCTCAGGCGGTAACCGTCGTTCCAGACGGCGCCGGCGTCGCCAAAGGCGTAGAGCTGATAGCCGGTCCAGTAGCGGAAATTGAGCTTCTGGTCGAAGCGCAGTTCGAGCGAGCCGGCAAGGCCGTTGTCGCCGCTGATCTCGGCTGCGCCGTAGCCCCGGCCGAACGCCGCGCCGCCGAGATAGAATTGCTGCGAGGTGAACAGCGGCCGCGAGGCTGTCTGGCTCGCCGCGGAGAGCTTGAGCGACCAGGCATCGTTGAGTGTCTGGTAGCGTGTGAACCAGAGGTTCAGCACCGAGAAGTTCGAGGATGCGCCGTCGCGCGACAACAAATCGTCGCCGAAGTGCGAGGCGCCGAAGATGTCGAGGCCCTGGCGGTAGGTCAGCGTCGCAAGATTGGTGCCGCCGAAGCGATCCTGCAACCGGTAGTCGGCGGTCAGGCTCGCCGTCCTGATGTGGTCGTTGTACCAGGGACCGTACAGGTCGTGCTCGGATACATTGCTGAATGTTGTCGCCGCAGTCAGCGTGAGCGCGGAGGATTGCGATTGCAGCGGAGCGATGCTGGCGCGCAGCTCGAAGGCCTCGGTCGTCGTGATGTCGCTGTCGAGGCGGCGGGCATCCCCCGGCCGGACCGCGCTGTACAGCACGGAGCCGCCAAGGCGGAAACCATCGACACCGATGGGCGTGTCGTAAGACAGCCGCGCAAAGCCGAGCTGGCGTGGGTCGTTGGCGATGGTCGACAGGTTGACCGCCAGCATATCGCCGGGCGTGAGATAGGAGTTGAATGCCCCGGTCGCATAGGTCTGCCACGGGCCGACCGACGACGATCCGAGATTGTCCAGGCCGAACGAGGAGAAGACGTGCCAGGTCTTCAAGTAGACTGTGAGACGGAAGCGGCCGGACGTGCCGCCGATCTCCTCGAGCGCGGTATCGGTGATCCGGACGCCCGGCCTGCCGTTGATGAGGAAGAGCTGGCGTTCGAGCGTTGCAAGGCGCGACGGCTGCTCGGCCAGAACCGGGCCCAGCATCGGCCTGATGCCGAATTGCTCGGCGCCGTCGCCTTTCAGCTCGGCCTGCACGATGGCGCCTTCGATCACCTGGATCCGGACGCGTCCATCGCCAATGTCCTGCGGCGGCACGATGGCCCGGCTCAGATGAAAGCCGTCGGCGCGGTACAGATCGCTGATCGCACCTGCGATCGCGGCGAGATCTGCCTGCGAGACCTTCTTGCCGAGATAGGGCTGATAGACAGCGGCGATCCGATGTTGGGAGACGGCGTGGGCGCCGCCGACGTCGATGCCGCGCAGCATGAATTGCGGCTTCGTA
The DNA here is from genome assembly GCF_023006445.1 of Bradyrhizobium sp. SHOUNA76. NCBI lineage: Bacteria > Pseudomonadati > Pseudomonadota > Alphaproteobacteria > Hyphomicrobiales > Nitrobacteraceae > Bradyrhizobium > Bradyrhizobium sp. SHOUNA76. The sequence goes on along the minus strand of NZ_JALBHA010000120.1, from coordinate 8,604 downwards.
TCCCCGCCGGTATTCCCCTGTCCGACGCTCGGAAGCTGGACCGCAGGCCGGCTCAGCGATTCCCGCTCGGCTTGGTTATCGAAATATTTCTCGGGCTGGCGCGGATCGAAGCCCGGCTGGTTCGCCTGTTGAGCGAAAGCGTGCGGAACTCCCGTAAAAATCGGTGCCAGCAGCAGCAGCGCGGTAAGCAGATCCCGTTTCTCAGCCCGCGCAGCGAACCTGTCCCCGTAGTTTGACGGAGACTCTCCAATGGGATGGTAAGGGTTCGTTAGCGGCATGATTTTTCATAGTTTTTTATGGTCAATGATTGGTTAAGGCGGCCGCTTGGCTGGCCGCTTCCTGCTAATCCTCTCTTGAGTGATTTCGGATACCCCTCAGATCCGGCTGTAACGCAGACTGAGGATCGTCATGCTTGGCAAGATTGGAATGCGGTGTGCCTTCGTGGCGGCGCTGACCCTTGGGACGGCTTCCGGTGCGTTCGCCGCGGATGACGGCGTCTGGTCGGTCAGCAAGGCCACCGGTGAGGTGTGGGTCGCGACCGACGGCGCGCAACAGGTGTCGCTGAACCAGGAAGAGACGCTCAAGCCCGGCAATACCATTCGCACCGGACGCAATGGCCGGGTGCTGCTCGTCCGCGGCGAGGAAACCATTCTGATCTCTCCCAACTCCGTGGTCGGCTTGCCGGCCGCGACGAAGGAAGGGCTCTCGACCACCATCATCCAGCAGGCGGGATCGATCCTGCTCGAGGTCGAGAAGCGCAACGTCAAGCATTTCGAGGTCGAGACCCCCTATCTCGCCGCCGTGGTCAAGGGAACGCAGTTCAGCGTCACGGTGGGAGCGAACAGCACCAAGGTCGGCGTGCTCCGCGGCCAGGTCGAAGTCTCCGATTTCAAGACGGGGCAGATTGCCCAGGTCATGCCGGGACAAGCGGCCACCGTCTTTGAGCACGGCAAGCCCGGTCTCAGCCTGAGCGGTGCAGGGACGTTCAATCCGATCGAGCACGGCAAGCCGCGCGCTCCCGCGATCGAGCGTGTGCCCGTTCCGAAATCAGGCCTGTCGGCGCCGCGCAACGCCGCGAACGGACATGCGATCCACGCGCTCGGTCCGATCGACAAGGCGACCAAGGCGGCGGGCGTGCCGAAGCCGTCTCATCAGGCGGCGGCAGGTCATGCATCCAGAGCCGGCGTGGTGCGCATCTCGAGCTCGCTCGGCGAGGTCAAGCTGAACTTCCACACGGTGACACGCGGGCTCGCCCACGGCGCCGCTGCGCCCGGCCAGGCGCGGAGCGCGAACGCCAACGCCGGTACCGAGACGGTCTGGAGCGATGGCAAGTCCAGCACGACGGCGCCCAACAGCTCCGTCCAGACTGCCGCGACGACAAGCAGTGCGCCGTCGGCCGGCAACTCATCGAGCGCAGGCGCGGCAATAGCCGCCGCGGCTGCGGGTGCTTCCAGCGACAGCCCTGGAGCCAGCAACGGAAACTCCGGTGGCAACGGCAACAACGGAAACGGTAACAACGGCAATAACGGAAACCACGGCAACCATGGTGCTACTGGCAACGGCAGGGGCAACAACGGCGATGGTAACGGGAATGGCGGCGGCAATGGCCATGGCAACGGCTACGGCCACAACCGACACTGAAGCGGTTTCCTAGGGGATGAGTGGGGCGCACCTGCAGGAGTGGGTGCGGGGGAGGATCGGATTGAAACGCTATCGGCCACATATTCTCGTCGTGATCGCGCTTGCGATCGTGCTGTCCACGGGATGGCATGGTGCGCTTCGCAATGCGCTCACCGATCTGCGGTTCGCCTGGCAATCGCGCGACGCCAGCGGCAATGTCGTCGTGGTGGCCATCGACTCACCGTCCATCGATCAGATCGGGGTGTGGCCCTGGCCGCGCCGGCTGCATGCGGAGCTGTTGCACAGGCTCGAGGCCGCGGGAGCGGGGGACATCGCCTTCGATGTCGATTTCAGTACGCCGTCGGATCCGGCGTCCGACGAGGCCTTCGTCAAGGCTCTTCGCGAGGTCGGGGGTTCGACTATCCTGCCGTCCTTCAAGCAGCCGACGCCGAATGGTGGCGCGGCGCACGTCAATCGCCCCCTGAAGCCGTTCGCCAACCAGTCCTGGCCGGCCGTCGTGAACGTCGCAGTCGAATCCGACGGACTCGTTCGCCGCTATCCGTTCGGCGAGAAGCTCGGCGATGCCTTGATGCCGTCGATGGCTGTCGTGCTGGCCGGGCAGGACGCCAACCGGCGACCGCCCTTCCTGATCGATTTCAGCATTCGTGCAGCCTCGATTCCGATCGTCTCCTATGTCGACGTGCTGCGCGGCGATAGCGCGACTCTCGACAAGGTCAGGGACAAGAAGATCATCGTGGGGGCGACCGCGCTCGAGCTCGGGGACAGGTTTAGCGTTCCAAATGGACGTATCCTTTCGGGGCCGGCTCTCCAGGCGCTGGCGGCAGAATCGATCCTGCAAAACCGGATGCTGCGCGGGACTTCCGACATCGGCGTGATCCTGGGCCTCGGCGCAATCTGCCTTCTGATGATGTATTCGTGGCGCCGCCTTTCACCAGGTATGCGCGTTGCAATCCTGATCTCGGCCGGGGCAGCCATCGAGCTGGTGGCGGTCCTTGTACAGGCCAAATGGCCGCTCATCATCAACACGTCGCTGTTCCACATTGCGATCGTCGCTTATCTGACGGCGATCGCCCTGGACGAGATCGATTTCCGTAGTCTCCTGGGACGCATCGCCGAGAGCCGCTTCCATCGCATCGCGATGTCGCTGGGCGACGGTCTCGTCTGCACCGACGAGAACCACCAGATCACGGTCTGGAATCCCGGCGCGAGCGCGATCTTCGGCTACATGCCGGCCGAGATGATCGGCCGTCCATTCGAAACGTTGTGCGCGGTGCCGGCGGACGGCGATGCAAGGCCGTCCATGCATGACGCCGCGCGCCAGGCACTCCTCGTTCCGGGCGGGGCGGTCGTCGTCGAGTTCGAGGGTCGGCGCAAGAATGGCGAAACCTTCCCCGTCGAAGCGAGCTTCTCGGGCTGGCAGGGAACGGATGGCTTTCAGTACGGCGCGATCCTTCGTGACATCTCGGTGCGCAAACGCGAGGTCGAACGCGTCAAATACCTCGCCGAACATGACGCGTTGACCGGTCTTGCCAATCGCAACACGCTGCATGCCGGGCTGGCCGGCATGATTGCGGATGCGAGGCGACAGCCTCGCGAGGTCGCATTGCTCGTAATCGGGCTCGACGGCTTCCAGCAAATCAACAACATGCTTGGGCATTCAGCCGGTGACCGCGTGCTGCGGGCCGTCGCTGAACGTCTCCGGATCGAGGCCGATGGCAAGGCGGTCGTGGCCCGCCTCAGCGGCGACGAATTCGCCATCGCGCTTGATTGTGCAGAGGCCGGCGAACCGATCGCGGCGTTCGCCGAGCGGATCGCGCAGGCGTTCGAGGCGCCGCTTGCGACGGGCACGCGGCAGCACCGCGTCAGGATCAGCATCGGAGTTGCCGTCTATCCTGAAGGCGGACACAACGCTGACGATCTCCTGAGCAATGGCCATCTCGCGCTGAGCCGGGCCAAGGCGACGCGGCGGGGCGGCCACGTGCTCTTCGAGGCTGCGATCCGGCAGGAGCTTGAGAACCGGCTGACGCTGGAGAGCGAGTTGGCGCTTGCCGCAGATCGCGGTGAGTTCGAGCTGTTCTACCAGCCCCAGGTTCGTCTGATCGACGGCGGCCTTGTCGGGGCCGAAGCGCTCATCCGATGGCGGCACCCCGTGCGCGGCTACGTCTCCCCCGGAGAGTTCATGCCGGTAGTCAACACTTCGGCCCTGTCCGAGCGAATCGCGAATTGGGTGATGGAGACCGCCTGCCATCAGGCGCGTGCCTGGGAATTGTCGGGCAACGGCGTGCGCGTCGCGATCAACCTCTCGCCCTCGCAGCTTCAGTCCGGCGATCTTGCGCATGCGGTCGCGGCGCTGCTCGATGCGACGGGGCTCTCGCCCTCGCTGCTTGAGATCGAGGTCACCGAAGACATTCTGCTCCATGATGAAAGCCGCGTGCTCGACATGTTCAAGCGGATCCAGCAGCTGGGTGTCCGCGTCCTGTTCGACGATTTCGGCACGGGCTATGCAAGCCTGAGCTATCTGAAGAAGTTTCCGCTCGACGGGCTCAAGATCGACCGGTCGTTCGTGTTCGGTCTGCTCGAGAATTCCGACGATGCCGCGATCGTCGGCTCGACCATCGGGCTCAGCAAGCAGCTCGGCCTCACGGTCGTGGCTGAAGGCATTGAGAACCGCGCAACCGCCGACTTCCTGGTCAGCATGGGATGCGAGGATGGTCAGGGCTATTACTTCGGCCGTCCGATGCCTGCCGAGGCATTCGAAAAGCAATTCCTGGCGGCTGAACTCGTCGCGGTCAGCGCTGCCTGAGCAGGGTCGCCGCGTTATCTATCGCCGCCGCGCGACTGCGACGCCAAAGAGGAAAGCGACGAACAGGCTGGAAAGCGGTGCTTCGCGCGTGATCGCAGCGACCGTCGCGAGGGCTCCGCCGGGCTTGCGCGATTCCTCGATTGTAGAGGTCACACGGTCGACCGCTGCGTGCAGGCCACCGGCGACTTCACCGATGGTGCGGGAGACATCGGCTGCCGTATCGATGGCACGCTCGGCCACGCCGGGGTGGGAAGGGGATTGCGGTAAGTCCGTACTCAAGTGCGCGACCTCCAAGCCTGATGGCGGAGGCCGGCACCTTTGGCTATCCGCGCGAGCGCTCGTTTAGAACAGCGGGTCTGACGACCTTTGGCTATCCGCGACAGGCGCCGTGATTGACGGCGGGTGCCGGCCTTGAAGGGGCAATTCAGCGCACGGGATTTTGTTCCGAGGTGATCCGCCGACAGCGGAGGGACCCGGGAAACGACGGGTGCGAATCTCTGTTAGGCTTGCTCAACCTTGTTGACGCAGGAGGCAGCCGTGACCGATCAGGCCATGACGGATCGAACCCGGCGCATCGCCTTGCTCGGTGCTCCCATCGACATGGGCGCGTCGCAGCGCGGCACCTTGATGGGCCCTGCGGCGCTGCGGACCGCCGGCCTTGCGACACTGCTCGAAAGCCTGGATTTCGAGGTCGTCGACTACGGCGATCTTTCCGCAAGCGAGGTCCGGGATCTCGCGGACAGGCCGCCGGAAAGAGCCAATCACTACCGCGAGATCCAGCGCTGGACGCGCGTTCTAAGCCAACGAGGCCATGAGATCGCGAAAACCGGCGCGCTGCCGATCTTCCTCGGCGGCGATCACACGCTGTCCATGGGATCGGTCAATGCCATGGCGCGCCATTGGCAGGAGCGTGGACGGGAGCTGTTCGTGCTCTGGCTCGATGCCCATGCCGACTACAACACGCCGGAGACGACGATCACCGCGAACATGCACGGCATGTCGGCCGCGTTCTTGTGCGGCGAGCCCGGCCTCGACGGCCTGCTTGGCGAGGAGCCGCGCGCTTCGATCGGCCCTGACAGGCTCGATCTGTTCGGCGCCCGTTCGATCGACAAGCTCGAAAAGGAGCTGATGCGCGCACGCCGGATCAGGGTCGTCGACATGCGCCAGATCGACGAGTTCGGCGTCGCCGTGCTGATCCGGCGGGTCATAGAGCGGGTCAAGGCGAGCAACGGGGTACTGCATGTCAGCTTCGACGTCGATTTTCTCGACCCATGCGTGGCGCCGGGCGTCGGCACCACGGTGCCGGGTGGTGCGACCTATCGCGAGGCACACCTGATCATGGAGCTGTTGCACGATTCCGGCGTGGTCGGATCGGTCGACATCGTCGAGCTCAATCCCTTTCTGGACGAACGTGGTCGGACGGCGCGCACTGCTGTCGAGCTGATCGGCAGCCTGTTCGGCCAGCAGATCACCGATCGGCCGACGCCGAGCAACGCGATTGCTCCGGGCGAGTAAATCGGCGGACGGCGCTTGTGCGCCGCAAGGGCAATGGCCGCGGGCGCTTTGCTGCCGCAGAAGCGCCACGCTGGCCTGGAACATGCCGGGAGAGATGCGGGAACCGGGAGGGGCGGTTTTGAATTAACCTGCGACAGGACAATAGCGGATCCTTCGATGACAAGTGGTCGTTTCGCGAACTCCATTTCCAGCGCCCTCCGCCATCCCGGCGTGATCGCGCTCATCGTGGCTGGTGTGACGATTGCAGCAATGCTGATCGTCGACCACGGCCCTTGGAATCGCGCCAAGACCCAACCGGCCCACGTTGCGATGTATGCAACCACGGGAGAAGCGGCACGGGCCGCTGGCGCCGCGGTGCTCCCGACCAGACCGAAGTCGCCGATCGAGCCGGCGCGGCCCGGGCCCCAGACGTCACCGACCATCAATCCCGTAACGCCGTAGCTTCGTCAGCCCATCATCGACGAGCCCAGCAGGGCGAGGACAGCCAGCGCCATCAGCGCGGTGCCGAGCCAGCCCAGCGCGATCAGCCATGACCGGGCCCTGAAGCGACCCATGATCGCGCGGCTCGAGACGATCAGCATCATCATTGCCATGATGGGGACGGCGACGATGCCGTTGAGCACCGCGCTCCAGACCAGCATGTGGATCGAGTCTATGCCCGTGAAGCCGAGGCCGAAGCCGATGATGGTTGCCGCGGCGATGATGGTGTAGAAGCCGACCGCCTCGTCGGGCTTGGCCTCAAGCGTGGCGCGCCAGCCGAAGATCTCCGCGACGCCATAAGCGGCCGCGCCCGCCAGCACCGGGATCGCGAGCAGGCCGGTGCCGATGATGCCGGTCGCGAACAGCGCAAAGGTGAAGTCCCCGGCGAGCGGCCGCAGGGCTTCGGCCGCTTCCGTCGCCGAATTGATTTTGGTGACGCCGTTGGCGTGCAGCACCGACGCGGTAGTCAGAATGATGAAGAAGGCGATGCCGTTGGAGAGCAGCATGCCCGATATGGTGTCGGTCTTGATGCGGTCGAGTTCGTGCGTGCCGCCGCGCTTGAGCTCGCGCAGCGGCTTATCGCGTTTGCCCTGGTTCATCTCCTCGACCTCCTGCGAAGCCTGCCAGAAGAACAAATACGGGCTGATCGTAGTGCCGAGCACGGCCACCACCATCATGAGATAGTCGGCGCTGACATTGGCCTTGGGCCACACCGCGGCGAGCAGCGCCGTGCTCCACGGGATCTTGACGGTGAAGGCGGTCGCGACATAGGCGAACAGCGCCAAGGTGAGGAATTTCAGCACCGGCGAATAACGGCGATAGGGAAGGAACACCTGCAGCAGGGTCGAGCCCGCCGCGAAGATCAGGGCGTGCTCGTGGTTGAGCCCGCCGATGACGAGCGAGAGCGCCTCGGCCATCGCGGCGATGTCGGCGGCGATGTTGAATGTGTTCGCGGCGACGAGCATGGCGACAAGCGCCAGCACCGCCCAGCGCGGCGCGACCTTCATGACGTTGGCCGCGAGCCCCTTGCCGGTGACGCGGCCGATCTGCGCGCTGACGAGCTGGATGGCGATCATGAACGGTGTGGTCAGAAATACCGTCCACAGCAGCCCGTAGCCGAATTGCGCGCCGGCCTGGGAATAGGTGGCGATGCCCGACGGATCGTCGTCGGCAGCTCCGGTGATCAGGCCCGGCCCCAGCCGTTGCAGCAGCGTCGGCGAGGATTTCGTCGGGGTGACGGCGCTGTCGCTCATGGAAGGGAAGACCTCGATCGGGGGCGGTGTTCTCACTAGCAAATGCTAATGGGAGAACGAATGTTCCTACCATGCCGGAGATCGTCGTTTCGGATAAGGCTAATTCGGCTTGACCCGCGGGCAAAACACCTGTAGAGTGCCACCATCGCAAGAATTCTCGAACGCCTCCGGTCGCCGGAGCGGGGCTCGCGTCCAAACGCGGACTTGAACGCAGCGATGGAAGTCTAGCGCCCTCGCTACTTGACGCTGACGAACATGCCCCAGGCGGCGGCCAGCGCCGCGCCGGAAAAGACGATCAGCGGGTTGTCGCAGAACCGGCTGCCATAGGTACACATGGTGACGCCGAGCGAGCCGATCTCGTGATTGCTCGCGGAATAGAACAGTCCCGACAGCGCCAGCAATGCGGCGGCGACGTAATACATGGCGATCCCTCCGAAGCTCTCCCGATTGCGTCCGCGCAAGGAGAGCGAGCGACATGCTTCAGCATGGCGCGAAGAGATTTCATTCCGCCGAATCCGATGCGGCGGATTTGGCTAAATTTGGTTCCAAAATGCCTAGTTTTCCCGGCTTGCCTCACGACAAAAGGCCCCGCACCGCGGGGCCTTTCGAGTTGGGTCTGACGAGAGCTATCGCCGCGTGCCCGCGCCGTAAAGCTCGCGCTCGCGGCCGATGTCATCCGGAGACAGCGGTGGGCTTGCGGCATCGAAGTCGGTCCAGCCGGTCTTCTGCCAGGCCGCGCTGCGATCTCCAAGGTTCACGGACTTCTCGTGCAGAAGTGCATCGAGCCGCGTGCGGTCCTGATCGGGCACCTTCGCGGACACCAGCGTGCCGCCGCGGCGAACGCCCTCGGCATAGCGCGAGGCATCCTCCTTGGAGACGCCGGCCTGCGTGAGGGCGCCGATGATTCCACCC
>NZ_JALBHA010001209.1:0-223 GCF_023006445.1 Bradyrhizobium sp. SHOUNA76 | reverse complement strand
GTAGGGAAGACGAATTAGACGGACCGGTGAAAGGCTGCCCTTGGCTATTTCGAATTGCGCTGTCTCACTTCCGAAAGCTAACATCGCAGTCCTGTGAGCGAAGGGCAGTCACGGGACAATTCCGACACGGGCATTGCGAAGAATCCGGTCTCACACGGGTTCGGCGCTGTTCAAAGTGCGATCCGACTGAAATTGTCCTTGAGCGTAAGTCTGAATAGGGGGC
>NZ_JALBHA010001208.1:0-223 GCF_023006445.1 Bradyrhizobium sp. SHOUNA76 | reverse complement strand
CTTGGCATAGGAAAACTCGACAAAGATCTGCTCGGGACGTTCGCCGAGGATGTTGATCTTCTTGACGCCGGACACGTGCAGGAGGTCCTGACGGATGGTCTCGGCTTGCCTGGCGAGCTCGCGCATCGGCATGCCCTTGGCCTTGAGGGCATAAAGGGCGAAGCTCACGTCGGAATATTCGTCATTGACGAAGGGGCCGAGCACGCCGGAGGGCAGCTTGCGC
>NZ_JALBHA010001207.1:0-223 GCF_023006445.1 Bradyrhizobium sp. SHOUNA76 | reverse complement strand
CGAGCGATATCCTCTTGCCAGAGCTTATTAATCGTCTCATTCCGGCAACTCTCGATCCTGTTCTTGAGGCGCGCGATATCCTCGCCGATCTGATCGATCATTGTCAGTTGCGCGGCGAACGGCAGCAACCGAGGATCGGGAGCGGCATGGATCTTCCGCACCGCTGCGGTGCAGGCGGCGATGATAGCGGCATCGATCTTGTCGTTCTTGGCCCGCTGTAAAT
>NZ_JALBHA010001206.1:0-223 GCF_023006445.1 Bradyrhizobium sp. SHOUNA76 | reverse complement strand
CGAGCGATATCCTCTTGCCAGAGCTTATTAATCGTCTCATTCCGGCAACTCTCGATCCTGTTCTTGAGGCGCGCGATATCCTCGCCGATCTGATCGATCATTGTCAGTTGCTCGGCGAACGGCAGCAACCGAGGATCGGGAGCGGCATGGATCTTCCGCACCGCTGCGGTGCAGGCGGCGATGATAGCGGCATCGATCTTGTCGTTCTTGGCCCGCTGTAAAT
>NZ_JALBHA010001205.1:0-223 GCF_023006445.1 Bradyrhizobium sp. SHOUNA76 | reverse complement strand
GCTGTTCGTAACCGCCGCTCGCCTCGATGCCGATGCGCTTGACGCGATGCTGTCGCAGCCACGTCAGCAAAGCCTCATGGCCTTCTGCCGTGTTCTCCACCTGCAACTGCTTGCTGCTGCCATCGATCGCCACATCGAGCTTCCGCTTGCCGGTATCGATCCCGGCACAGATCGTGGTATGCTTGGCCATCTTCGTCGATCCCTCCCTTGTTATGCGAACCTA
>NZ_JALBHA010001204.1:0-229 GCF_023006445.1 Bradyrhizobium sp. SHOUNA76 | reverse complement strand
GGTCAGATAATGGGTGTTGGTGAAGGCGACCTGCTTCTGGCGCTCGGCGTTGTTGGTGGTCGAGCCGCATTCGAGGTCGATGGTGCCGTTGGCCATCAGCGGGATGCGGGTTGCCGACGTCACCGGGTTGAGCTTGACCTCGAGCTTGTCGAGCTTGAGCTCCTTCTTCACGGCGTCGACGATCTTGTAGCAGATGTCCATCGCGAACCCGACGGGCTTCTGGTTGTCA
>NZ_JALBHA010001203.1:0-241 GCF_023006445.1 Bradyrhizobium sp. SHOUNA76 | reverse complement strand
CGAGGCCTTTGCCGAGATCGTCATCGTCGCCAAGGGCGTCGAGGCGCGCGAGCGCATCAAGGCCAAGATCGAGAACGCGGCTGCCGACGGCATGCTGTCCGAGGCGCGCGTCCGTGTCGATCGCTTCAACTTCGGTCCGCCGGTCGGCTTCCCCGTCCAGTTCCGCGTGATCGGTCCCGACGCCAACAAGGTGCGCGAGATCGCCTACCAGGTTCGCGACGTCATGCGGCAGAACAAGAGC
>NZ_JALBHA010001202.1:0-277 GCF_023006445.1 Bradyrhizobium sp. SHOUNA76 | reverse complement strand
CGCCTTCTTCGACTCGATCTTGTCGCCCATGGCTGCAATCGCGCCCGGGTTCGGGCCGATGAAGACGATGCCGGCCGCTTCCAGCGCGCGCGGAAATGCCTCGCGCTCGGATAGGAAGCCGTAGCCGGGATGCACGGCCTCAGCGCCCGTCTTGCGGCAGGCCTCCACGATCTTCTCGATCACCAGATAGCTCTCGGCTGCCGCGGGCGGGCCTATCAACACGGCCTCGTCGGCCATCTCGACATGGAGGGCGTCGCGATCTGCCTCGGAATAGACC
>NZ_JALBHA010001201.1:0-281 GCF_023006445.1 Bradyrhizobium sp. SHOUNA76 | reverse complement strand
GTGGCCGTGGTGGTCGCGCGCGAGGCCGGGGCCGGCCGCCAGCTGGTCGGCTATGTCAGCGGCGAAGCGCTGGATGGAGCCGCGCTCAAGACGGTGTTATCATCTGTGTTGCCGGATTACATGGTCCCGGCGCGGATCGTGGTGCTGGATCGTCTGCCGCTGACGCCGAACGGCAAGATCGACCGCAAGGCGCTGCCGGCTCCGGATCAGCTTGCGACGTCAATCGAGCATGTCGCGCCGCGCACGCCGGCCGAGGCGGCGCTGGCTGCGATCTGGGCCGA
>NZ_JALBHA010001200.1:0-303 GCF_023006445.1 Bradyrhizobium sp. SHOUNA76 | reverse complement strand
CTGCGAGGAGGTCTCGACCGTGCCGGCCGGCGTCACGTTGTTCTGCTTGGCGAGCGAATCGAACAGCGCCTGCGGCGTGATGCCGAGGGTCGCGAGCTTGGCGTGGCTGAACTCGACGAAGATGCGCTCATCCTGATTGCCGTAGACGTCGACCTTGGTCACACCCGACACCTTCAGCAGACGCTGGCGGAGGCCTTCGGAGACTTTCTTGAGCTGGGCATAGTCGGCGCCGTCGCCGGTCATCATGTAGAGGATGGAGTCGACGTCGGAGAACTCGTCGTTGACGACGGGTCCCAGAATGCC
>NZ_JALBHA010000011.1:0-49745 GCF_023006445.1 Bradyrhizobium sp. SHOUNA76 | reverse complement strand
GATGATCGGTGACAGCCTCGACCATGACGTGGCCGGCGCCGCCAGGGCCGGCATGCTGACGCTGCTGCTCAGATCCGGCGTGCACCGCGACCAGGCACGACGCCCTTCGGCAGGCGCCGACGTGCCGATGCCGGACTGGACGATGCACCATCTGGCTTGGTGAGAGGCGCGCAATGCAACATCAATCTGCCCTGCTCAACGAGCTTCGTCGCATGTCGGCGCGCGTCGGCCGCAACATCCTCCTGGTCCAGGGCGCCGGCGGCAATTCCTCGATCAAGCATGATGACATTCTGTGGGTGAAAGCCTCCGGGACCTGGCTTGCGGATGCGGAACAGAAGGACATCTTCGTGCCGGTGCCGCTCGGCGCGGCACGCACCGCGCTGGCGCAAGACGACGTACGCGTGCCCCTCGCCGCCAATGCCGGCACGACACTGCGTCCCTCGATCGAGACTTCGCTGCACGCGCTGATGCCGCATCCGGTGGTTCTGCACGTGCATTCGGTCAACACCATTGCCTGGGCGGTGCGGACCGATGCGCGGGAGGAATTTGCGAGGCGACTGGATGGTCTGGCCTGGCGCTGGCTCGACTACCATCATCCGGGACTGCCGCTGGCGAAGGCCGTGCAGAATGCGCTGGCGCAGGACAGGATCGATGTGCTGATCCTCGGCAATCATGGACTGGTGGTCGGCGCCGAAACCTGCGCCGCCGCGGAGGCGCTGGTCGACGAGGTCGAGACTCGTCTCGCGCTCGAGCCGCGGAGCACGATTGGCCCTGATGAAGAGGCGCGGCGCTCGCTCTGCGCGGGCACGCCGTATCGCCTGACAAGAGACCCGCAATGTCACAGCATCGCCATCGACCCCTCCAGCCGTGCGATCGCGACCAGCGGCTCGCTCTATCCGGATCACGTGGTCTTCCTCGGTCCGGGCTTACCCGTGCTGGAACGAGGCGAGGATCTTCGCGCCCTGACATCGCGAGTGCGGGCGGACGGGCTGCCGCATCCGGTTGCGCTGCTCATTCCAGGCCTCGGTTGCGTCATTCGCAAGGATGCAAGCGACGGCGCCGAGGCGATGCTGAGCTGTCTCGCCCTGGTGATCTGCCGTTTGCCTCTCACTGCGCAGGTGCGCTACCTAACTCAGAACAATGAGGCCGCGTTGGTGAATTGGGATGCCGAGCGATATCGCCAGCAACTGACCGCAACCCGCGGAGCCGACTGAACTAACAATCCTGACTTCCGGGTACGAACCCTGCGCAGCCTCGTCGGGGTCACCCTATCGTCCACTACATTATTGGTGAACGACAACACCATTCCCCAGTTCTCGGACCCGGAGGGGGTCCTACGAAATTGGGCACAAATGTTCGTTCGAGGAAGTCGGACTGATACGCTGTCGCTGCTAAAGGACCTGAGCGTCGGCGTTTCGGAAGCTGTCCGGTACCAGAGCCGTGAGGATGAGGGTACCCAAACGCCGGTAGAAACATTAAATCGTGGCTGGGGATCATGCCGGGATTTCGCGGTGCTGTTCACCGAAGCAGCACGCATGCTCGGGTTTGGAGCCAGGATCGTCTCCAGCTATCTTTACAATCCAGAGCAACAGAGCGTCGGATCGAGCGATGCGGGATCAACCCACGCGTGGGCCGAGGTCTTCGTACCGGGCGCCGGCTGGATCACTTTCGACCCGACGAATCGCAGTCTCGGCGGCTTCAATCTGATCCCGGTCGCGGTCGCGCGCGACATCCGGCAGACGATTCCGGTGTCCGGCAGCTTCGTCGGCAGCATCGGCGCCTTCGCCGGGATGTCCGTAGAAGTTCTTGTCACATCATAGATCGACGCATTGAACCTTCGGCAGCCTTTCTGATCAGTCGTTCAGCTTCAAGGCCCCCACGGTTTCTAGAAGGGCCTTCAGGCTCCTGCTCATGGTGGGCATCGCCTATTGCGCCTACTCGTCAGTGGGGCTTGGGTCAAAGAGTGACATTGCGATGAGTGATGCCGATGAGCAATTTTGACCATGAGCTCGCGCTGCGTTGCGGCACAATACTTCTAACCGCCCTGCTCTCGGCATCCATCGGTGATTGAGAGAATGTTTGCGAGGGGCGCAGCTATAGCCAATTGATTCCCGCTAACGGCAACACCCGCTGAAAGGATCGCCGCTAGGGCAAAATGGAATTGAGCGATTGGCACAACCTGTCGACAGACTTTCAGGGCTGTCACTGATCCACGTGAATCCACACGCAAGAAACAAATCGGCGATAGCTGGAACTCTTGTCGGCTTGTCCTGTTCATTCTTTGTCCGATTCCGGACGCATGAGAATTGGTGGATACTATGACAAGAATTCTATTAGCGACAGTCTCTGTTCTCGCATTCGCTTCTACGTCATTCGCGGCGGAGACTGGCAAAACCGTTGGCCAATCGCCCTCCTCGTTCTACCTGGCTCAGGATACTGCGACCATGAAGTGCCAGATCGTCGAGAGCCAGCCTACTGCCGGCGGCAGCATGAAGGTTGTCGGCGCCGCTCACACGACAAAGGCCTCGGCAGAAGCGGCTTTGAAGGCAGACAAAACTTGCGCCAAGTAATCGGTTAAGTCGCGGCGCGAGTACAGAGGCGGCTCTGCGAGTTCGCTAGAACCACGAATCCTCGGATCCGCCCCCACCAGCGCCTCGAGCGCCCTGGGTCGAGGTTCGTTATCGGCCAGCGGCACGCAATCGACTTGCCGCTTGAGATGCTCCAAGTTCGAGAGGATACGACCATGGACCAGCAGATAATGAAACACGCGATTGCGGTCGCACTCTTCGGTGCGGCGACGCTCGGCTCGGTGCTGCCTTCGGGGGCAGCTCCGACCTCGCCGAGCACGGCTCTTCTGACACAAGGGGCTTCTTCGTCCGCAGTGACAGAAGTCTACTACCGACGCCACTACCGCGGTCGCGGCTACTACGGCGCTCCGGGGGCCGCAATTGGTCTTGGCATCCTGGGTGCAGCGGCTGGAGCCGCCGCTTATGGAGCCTACGGTGGTGGTGGCTATTACGGGCCGGGCTATGCGCCGGGCTACTATGCGCCAGGCTACAACGGCGGCCCGTATCCCTATCGCCGCCAATACTACTCCCCGTATTAAGCGCACGAGAGACGCTGTTTGGGCGTGGCAACCTCTGTCACAGAACCATGCCCACTCAACGCGCGCTCGAGCGCGCACTCGATCGCGATGGCGCGGCCGCGCCCTTGTGATCCGGTCAACTGCATCGGCCCCTCCATCCGGGGCCGCGTGCAAGGTCCCACCAAAGGAGTCGGACAATGTCGATCGGACTTATCCTCATCCTCCTCCTCATCATCTTCCTGCTTGGTGGCTTCAGCGGCCGCTTCGGCGGCTACGGCTACGGCTATGGCCACGGTGGGATGGGGGTCATTGGTACCATCCTGGTCATCCTCGTCGTATTGCTACTTCTGGGTCGGCTCTGACCCTCGCAGCGTCGGCTGCGTCGACCGGGCGCCTCCCAAAATATCCGCTCCCCGGCGTACCGGGTCCCAACGAGCCCCGACCAGCTCAAGCCGACAATGCCCGCCGATGATGGGGGGTGTGCCTGCCTCGGTCCTGCTGCAGCGGCTGCACGACGAGGCACCGGCAGATCACTTTACTCTGGGCTGGCTGATGGGTCGCCTACACAAGCGCTCCTTCGGCCCTATCATGCTGCTGCTCGCTGTGGTCGCTATTGCACCGGGTGTCTCGATCGTAGCCGGCCTGCTACTCATGATCCCCGCGTCCCAGATGATCGCGGTCTTCGGTCTCTGGTAATCACAGGAGCGACCAACCAGGGCGGAGCTATGCACTTCCCAAAATCCAGGTGCGTCCTGACTGGTTTGGTAACAATTCTCAGCCGCCACCCGGCTGCAATGTAAAGTGCTGATTTTGAGATTGCGTCCTCACGGAACTCCGTGAAACGGCGAGAATTCACGACGCTTCCCAGCGGCCGCTTTTTTGCCGGTTCCTGCAATAAAGGCCCGGCATCTCTGCCGGACCTTCGTTGTTGTTGAGCTCTAAACGAGCTGGACTTAAAAATCCATACCACCCATGCCGCCACCTTGAGGCATGCCGCCACCGCCGGCGTTCTTCTTTGGCAATTCGGCCACCATGGCTTCGGTAGTGATCAGGAGCGCCGCAACAGAAGCCGCGTTCTGAATCGCCACACGAACGACCTTGGTCGGGTCGATGATGCCCTTGGTGACCAGGTTGCTGTACTCGCCGGTCTGGGAGTCAAAGCCGTAGCCATACTGATCCTTCTCCAGGATCTTGCCGACGATGACGGAGCCGTCCTCGCCAGCGTTGATCGCGATCTGGCGCGCCGGATAGGATAGCGCCTTGCGCACGATCTCGACGCCGGTCTTCTGGTCATCGTTCTTGGTGCGCAGCCCCTTGAGATGCTCGGAAGCACGCAGCAGGGCGACGCCGCCGCCCGGCAGGATGCCTTCCTCGACGGCCGCGCGGGTCGCATGCATCGCGTCATCAACGCGATCCTTGCGCTCCTTCACCTCGACCTCGGTCGCGCCGCCGACGCGGATCACCGCGACGCCGCCCGCGAGCTTGGCGAGACGCTCCTGCAGCTTCTCACGGTCATAGTCCGAGGTGGTCTCGTCGATCTGCGCCTTGATCTGCGCCACCCGCGCCTCTATGTCGGCCTTCTTGCCCGCGCCGCTGACGATGGTGGTGTTCTCCTTGTCGATCATCACCTTCTTGGCGCGACCGAGCATGTTGAGCGTGACATTCTCGAGCTTGATGCCCAGATCTTCCGAGATCGCCTGGCCGCCGGTCAGGATCGCGATGTCCTGCAGCATGGCCTTGCGGCGATCACCGAAGCCCGGCGCCTTCACGGCCGCGACCTTCAGACCGCCGCGCAGACGGTTCACGACCAGGGTCGCAAGCGCTTCGCCTTCGACGTCTTCCGCGATAATCACAAGCGGCTTGCCACTCTGGACCACGGCTTCCAGCAGCGGAAGCAATTCATTCAAGTGAGACAGTTTCTTCTCATTGATGAGAACGTAGGCATCTTCCATTTCGACGCGCATCTTGTCGGCGTTGGTGACGAAGTAGGGGGAGATGTAGCCGCGGTCGAATTGCATCCCTTCGACGACCTCGAGTTCGGTCTCGAGCGACTTGGCTTCCTCAACCGTAATGACACCCTCGTTGCCGACCTTCTTCATGGCGTCGGAGAGGAACTTACCGATCTCTGCATCGCCATTGGCCGAGATGGTGCCGACCTGGGCGATCTCCTCGTTCGAGGTGACCTTCTTGGAGTTCTTCACGAGGTCGGCGACCACGGCTTCCACCGCGAGGTCGATACCGCGCTTCAGGTCCATCGGGTTCATACCGGCGGCAACCGCCTTCGCGCCTTCACGGACGATCGCAGCCGCGAGTACAGTCGCGGTGGTGGTGCCGTCGCCGGCCGCGTCAGCGGACTTGGAGGCGACTTCGCGCACCATCTGGGCGCCCATGTTCTCGAACTTGTCCTCGAGCTCGATCTCCTTGGCGACGGTGACGCCGTCCTTGGTGATGCGGGGGGCACCGAACGACTTGTCGAGAACGACGTTCCGGCCCTTGGGACCGAGCGTGACCTTGACCGCATTGTTGAGAATTTCGACACCACGCAACATCCTGTCGCGGGCATCTACGCCGAATTTGACTTCTTTGGCCGACATCATGATCTCCGTTTTCGACTGGTCAGATCCCAAGGATCGCGCACCTGGGCGAGCTGTTAAGGGGCGGGATTTGAACTTACGGGCCTCATCCTGCGAGGCGCCGGCTGCGTCGACGGCTCAGGATAAGGAAAACTGACTGGAGCTTAGGCGACCTTCTTCTTGGCGGCGGGCAGATCGACGAGAACGCCCATAACGTCGCTTTCCTTCATGATCAGCAGTTCCTGACCATCGAGCTTGACCTCAGTACCGGACCACTTGCCGAACAGCACGCGGTCGCCGACCTGGAGCTCTATCGGGATCAGCTTGCCGGCTTCGTCGCGGCCGCCTGGACCAACCGCCGCGATCTCGCCCTGCGAGGGCTTTTCCTTGGCGCTGTCCGGAATGATGATACCGCCAGTGGTCTTATCTTCGGCTTCGATGCGCTTGACCACAACGCGGTCGTGAAGCGGACGGAATTTCATGCTGTCCTCCTGCTTTCTCGTTGTTGTTGCTTTGGACGAAATGGCAGTCGTGGCCAGCGAGTGCTAACAGCACATAAGCCGCCGCAAGGGGACGTACAAGACCGTCCTGAAACGATATTCTGCTCTGAGCATCACGAAATAGCTGCCAAGACCGCGGCCGCTAAGGATCCGGTGAAGGCCAGCCGTATGGTGCGAAAGTCGTTGGACGCCGCGTCATCAGATTTAAGAAAGCTTCCCATCGCGCAGGGGCTTTGCGTTGTTCTCGACATGCGCCAGAATACGCCGGACGTCGGTCGCTTCCTGTGCAGCCATTCAGCGGTGCTTGTCGAGATCGAGTGGCTCGTCACTCACGAGGCGCGTCGGCATCAATGCACCGAGCGTCAGCCAAATCGACCGGATTGATGGAAATCCTCTCCATCGTTGAAGTGCGCGGCGGCGCCGCCGGCACCGTCATCATAGTGGCAACCCGGCGAAACGACGCGAACGACAATCCTTCGATCATCTCCTCATCGGTGATGACCTCGTAGGCACCCGGAGGCAGCAGGCGGTCAATGCCCTTGATTCGGAAGGGATGCTTGAAGGTGACCGTTTCGCGTCGGGAGCGCATGGTCATGATCGGCTATCCTTCAGAGACAGCTTTGCATCGGCGCTATCGTGAAGCAATCCGTTTACAGTGCTCTTTGTGCCGAGATTAGCTATCTCTCTATCATGAGATGGCTGCGAAGTCACCAAATACAAGGCGATGCACATCGCGGATTTGTTGTCGATGCCGGCGGACGAGATGCTTGCTGATTCCAAGTGAAACAATGCGAGTTGGCGATCGGCGAGCATCGCGACTCGGAGAGAAGAAAGGCTATCCGAGATAGACCTGCGGCGGTTGGCTGCAACGTCATGGCGCGATGGATCTGCGAGCAAGCGCATCTGCAGTTGAAAGAGGAATTCTGTTTCCATCACTTCGAGTGACGGTCCTGGCACGGTCTTCACCGTCACGCTCTTATGACGATGATTGCTTACGCCTTCTTGCAGCACTGCCGCATTGCCAAGACGGGGCGGAAGAAGAATCGATGGCCACCACCTCAGCCCAGCCTACCGGCCGCGCGTCTACATCGTCGCTCTTATTCCCCGGCCATCAGATCCGCGATACCCATACTGCAAGACAGGTCAGCGACTCTGCCAAGTTAGTGTCACCGCACACGCGAAGCGTCTTTATGATCGTGCAGGAAACGGGCGATCCGCGTCTTCAACAGGGTGGCGTCGTGCGATTTGCCCGAGGCCGCCTGCTCGAAGAGCCTGCGCTGGACGTCAGTAGGCAGATCATTCCATTCGCTGACAAGGGCGGCACCCAGGCATTCCAGGACTCTGCGCTCCACGTCCCGCAAATCGCTGGCTCCATAGGGTAAAGGCCACGCCAGCTCCTGCGCTCCGCCTTCCTCGTCCCAACGGTCGAGAGCGGTTGCCATTGCTTCTCCCGACGTTGGCCTTCGACCTTTCTTTTTGACCATTCCATATAGTCGCACATATCGGCATTAAGCGCCATTCGCTGGATCGCGGGTTGATCCGAAGCGGCAATCCTTCCAGTACCGAGAATGCCGCGGCCGCGGAACTCGGTAGTTCGCCGATCCGTTATTGCAACGGTTTGTTCGCGCGGCGTACAGGCTCAAGGTTCACCATGGATGTGATCGTTACACCGGCAGAGGGAGGCACGGTTTGGCAGCTGACGGACCTGCTCGGCCGCTCGATGGGGCGCATCACGGCAAGCGCTCCCCGTCAGTTCATGATCCATCCGGAGGGCCACGCATCGGAAACTATGGCCGGCATTCTGCAAGGGCCGCACGCCTCGCTCGACGCCGCACTGGCTGAGATCGAGAGGCACACCCGGGGCGTCTGCCGTCGAAATCCCGGCGAAGATCAGTTTTAGACAGAGCCCAACAACCCAGCTGGTCGGCAGAGTATCCTATGTTTGCTGTGAGAAGATCTACATGTTTTACAGGTAACGCCTTGATCTTGCCGCTCAATATCCATGCGTCCCGCTGACCTCAAGCGCCCAGATTGCCTGATGACGGGACCATCGGTTCCGGAGAAGGACTTGTGGCTCCGGCGGATGTACCGCTCGATCAATTGCGACTGCCGTGTTGGCCGAGACCTGGGTGCATGACTACCATCTGATCCCGATGGCCGAGGAACTTCGCCGAAATGGCCAGTGGCGCCGTGAAATCCCGAACGGCACGCCGGCTCCAGGAGTGTCTCCGGGGGCGCCAGCTCATCATTGGGGTGGACCGGCTGGATTTCAGTAAGGGCCTCGAGCGCCGGTTCAAAGCGTTCGCCGCCTTTCTCGACGGTTATCCCGCGTACCGCAACCATGTCCCGCTTGCTGCAGATCGCCACCGCAACGCTCAGCGACGTTCCTGAATACCGTGCACTGCGGCAGCGGCTCAGTGCGCTGGCGGGCGACGTGGCCGGTCGCTACGCGAACTCGATTGGGCGCCAATCCAGTATTTGAACAGGAGCTCTTCCCAGCGCTCGCTGGCTTCTTTCGGCTCGGCCGCGTCGCTCTTGCCACTCCGCTGCGCGACGGAATGAACCTGGTTGCCAAGGAGTCACAAAACCTCGATGACCCGGGCGTGCTCATCCTCGAGCCCTTCGCGGGCGCGGCCTACGAACTCGACGCTGCCGTGATCGCCAACCCGTATGACCCCGACGCCGTCGCCGAAGCATTGCAGACAGCGCTGAGGATGACACTTGGGGAGCGATGCACGCGTTGGCGGGCCATGATACGATACTGCGTCGCAACAGCATTATGGCGTGGCGCGAGAGTTTCCTCGGGGCACTCAGCGCTAACTGAGGAGGTCGTTCGGAGGGTAGCATCACTGCAGCAGGTCGCGATTCGCCCGTCAACCAAGTTGCCCCAGTCCACCGATAAGGTGTTACTTCGAGATCATCTCCGGGGCGGAAATGATCCACGAGTGACGGGACCAGTTGTCTCCGTTTCATCGTCGCGCCGAACCAGATACACCAAATGCAAATCGCCCGCAGCGTTCTCCGTTTTCGCGTCAACGTAATAGACTTGTTCTGCTGGCTCGGCGCGACGCACCCTAATCGGCGACTTCCCATCCCAAAGCGGCCTGTGCCCGGACGTCATTCGCTTCAAGTCCTCTTGCAGCCAGCCCTCCTTGCCGAGTTCTCTGGCCTGGCGAAACGTCGCGGCCCTGAACGCCAGTATCGGCTGACCATCGATCTCCAGCACGAAGATGGGTAGAGGTGGCGCCTCGGCTTTCGCTGGCATCATCATCTGAACCACCCTCTCCTCGGCTGGCCGAGGCGCCCTAGGCGCAATTCGGTCGGTCCTTTTGTCAGTCGGCGCTTGCGTACCGTACACTCCTCCCCGGTGCCCAATTCATCGCTCATCTTCTCGATCTCGCGATTCGGCCAGGAGAGATTCCGGCAGACGGACGCCGACAAAAAGATCGAGGCCTGTGGCCGGTCGGCCCCTCTCTCCATGTTTTGCAAATTTTGACTAAGCCATAAACGTCCGCCGATTCACCCCCTGCTTCTAACGAGGCTACGCAAGGAAGACGCGATTTGTCGGCGTTCATTTCGCTCAGGTCCGGCTGGAAGCGACCGAGCAAACCGGAGCATCTGGCGGCGCAATTGAACAAGTTGCGAGATGCTGTAGCGGATTTGACTGTCTGTTCGCTTGCACTGAAGTGACGGCATGACATCAACACCATGGATGGTGGGGGCGCGTAACAGGCGTAATCGACACCGGTAGAGATCTGAAACCAGAATGGAACTGGGGTTCCTCCTCCGCTGGTCAATATTGCTCACCACTCCAAATAAACAATTAGCGCTTCTCATCTTGCTGAACTTAGTTCTTTCTTTCCAAGCTGCTTACGCAGCGCCCATCATCATGATGAGCCAGAACCGTCAATCCGAGATTGACCGCAGGCACGCAGAACACGACTATCGAACAAATGTGAAGGCTGAACTCGAGATCGAACTGCTGCACAACAAGATTGACGCCTTGCGTGAGCAAGAAGTCTTGCAGCTACTGAACATCATTCAGCGTTTGTCTGCGCACCTTGCGCCCGAGCTTGTCGCGGCTATCGAGGCCGAAGCGGTGCCGGGTAAGACCTAGGCGGTGACGACATTGTCTGTCATGGACCAGAAGGGAAGCGGGAAGCACTGAGTGTTTATCGGGCACGAGATTTTCATTCCCGCTCCATCGTCGAGTTTGTCAGTTAGAGGGCACTTGTAGCGCTGACACCTTCGAGGCGACGTCACGTACGACCGGATCCGCTAGTCAAGGCACAAGCTGCTCGCGATGTTCCTGAACAGTTCGTCAGGTCGTTTTCGCACCACGTGAACACCTTCGCCTCGACCAAGGCAACGGCCTCAGTGCGGGAGCATCTGAGGCCGCTAAGCCTTCCGCCGGGCATTGGGGCAAAATGTCGACCGGTCGGTGGGCTTGGCTCTCGGAGATAAATCTCCGATTGCTGAGGACCAAGAACTCCCAAGATCAATCGTTCCAGCCGCTTGAGAATATTGCCTGTCCCAACTTGGGCAATATTCGAAAGACTCAGGACGTGCCCTCCGCCCCCCGGGGCTCACCGGCGGCACTGACTTGCCATTTGATGGAAGCGATGACTTCGGTGCGTCGCCGTTTTGGGGTAGCGCTAGGACAAGCAATCCGCTCGAGCATGCCAGCACGCTACGCCGATTCTGCACCTGATGAATAACTCCCCTTTGGGTCACCTCGTTGCGGAAGATGAAACCAGTTGACCTTCCCGCGACCAAAGCGGCTACCCATTGATCCGAGGGTGGTCAATATTGACCAGCGGCCGTCCGAGTTTCAGGTCATATTTCGCCAAAATGGGGGTTGGCGGATCAATGCAGTCACTCGACGATAAGCTTTTTTACCTCCGATCCATTTCAAAGGATCTCAATACACAGCTGCTCACTTTGATCGCTTTGCGAGAGAGCACCAACGAGGCCCACAGAAGGATCGCCTATCGGGGCAGGCGCAGGAGGCGACGACGCGAGAGAGAGAGAATTTAACGGCAATCATCCTTTTCTACGCTTTGCAGGACTTACCCATGTCGGTCGACGCTCGCTCCTCCAACTACTAAATAGGCCGAAGTCGCTCTTGCGCAGTGAGCCAAGCGCGAATCAGGTTGAGCTGGACGCGCCACCGGTTGGTCCTCGCTGGTCCCAGAGAATGACGGACCAGGCTCTTTCGTGAAGATAGTAGAGGATCATTTTCGTGATCGCTTCAGCGCCGGCGATCGAGCCTGCAACCTTTACGCTGCCCGTGAAGATGAAACTTAGCACGAAGGTGTCGATACTACCGGTAACCCTCCAACTGACGGCCTTGACGATAGAGCGAAAATGGGAATCTCGTACCCGAATGGACATCGGTTCCTCCCGCTCCCGGCGTCGGCATAAGATCTCGAGACCTACGGGCAACGACCTATATCAAAAAGCAAAAGGCCTGGCGTCGCCATCCGCATTCTCGGGTGCCATGTGTCCGCCGGCGGCCGGAGCTTCGGCTCGGCGACGATGGCCATCCTGCTGATCAAGAGAGCTGCCACCGAGGAGGCATACCGGATCACATTGGGTACTTTTGTCCGGGTCGATATCGATCTTGTTCTCCGAATTGTCGTTGAATGTACTGTGAGTCGAAACCGTATTGTACTGATCCTCCAGGATCTCGCCCACGACCGAGCTGTGGTTTCGCAGCTCCGCTTATCACCAAGCGCAGGTCATTCTTCTACGATTGTGGTACTGAGCGCACATGACTCCAGTCGCGAGATTTCTCGTGGTCCAGGTCTCAGGCCAGCCTATGAAAGGCTGGCGGCAACACCTCCCGAACGAGTTCACTTAGATCTAAAGCCTCGCCGCTTTCCGTAATGTCAGAGAATAGAACCTCGACAAAGGGATGCTGGCGGTTGAATGCGGCGCCTCGCTGGTACTTCGCGCTCACAATCCGCTGAAGCGCGCCAAGGTTCAGCCTGCCAAGCGCATTGTATTGACCGCGGAACAGACTTTGTCGTCCTCCACGGTGCTCGACAGACTCCGCCCAAACGTCCATCACCTTCCGGCCCATGAACGCCTCGATCTGTTCATTTCCATCCTGAGCAAGAAGCCGCAACCCGTCCATGGCATGTGGACCGTCATCGACCCGAAACTGTGTAAGTGACATGGAAACCTCCTGTTATGGGCGTCCGGTTAGATCGGCAGCCCGTCGCGAACTGCGCCTCCCTCGTTGTCCCACCGTGAGAAAGCCAAAGTGCATGATCTCGCATCGGCGGGCATGTCTTCTGTTAGAGGCAATTTGCCGCGACCGGCGTCATCCTTGTGGTTATGAAGAAATCGGGCGATTTGGCCGCGGAGCGCCGCCGTCTCCAGCAATTTGCCAATCGACCCGGCGGTGTCGAAGATCTCCCGTTGCAGCGTCGTCGGTAGAGCGTTCCATTGCATGATGATGGCTGCGCCAAGACACCGCAGAACAAGCTCTTCTTCGGCCGCAAAGGCTACGCCGTGCGATCGGCCCTGTTCAGCCACGTGGGCTGCATTGTCATACTCGTCCGCCAGTCCCTGCTCGTTATCGGCGAGCGAGGCAAATCGGTCCTGCAGCTCTTGAAATCTACGGATCTCATCCGGGTTGGTCGAACGCTTAATCAGTTCGTCGTAATCGGCTGCTTTTGCGCGATACTGCTGAGATTCAAACATGCCGGGCCCTTTCGTTTGAAGTCTCGGCCCATCTCCGACCATCCTCGATGGTCGAACTTGCCTAAATATGGGGATCAAAGCTTCGAATAACGAGCCCCGGCGTACAAATAAGATGGCACAAGAGTGAGCAATATTGACCAGCGGACTAGGCTGCCGAGCCGGCATACTGCCTCATCACCGCACGATCATCGGCATCCATGGGCACCGGAGAGTTCGATCTTGCTTCCATCTTTTCCGATTCACGACGCAGCGACTTGAGAGCCACAGTAGTAAGGATGACATGACAGAGCCACCGCCCAATGATCTCGATCGTCACGATTGGGCTGCCCGGGCATCTGAGGCTTTGGCACAGGCAAAGAAGTTGCCGCCCGGCTCGATGCGACGCAAAGCCATCAGAAGCGCCGCGCAACTTCGCATCGCCGCAGACATGAAGGAATGGCTGATACCGAAACAGCCAACGGTGCGCCGAAGGCGACAGGCTGACGGCGAGCCATCGCCATAGGACGTCTATCAAACTCGGAATCGCGAACTGCCTCGCTCCGCCGATCTCGGGGTTGAGTTGAGGCCAGCATCCTGAGGCCGGTTACGCAGGCCCACCGGCGTCGATATCCGCACATTTGAACATGTCAACTGCGCTCACCCTCACATCGTAGCTGTCGCAACTGATCTGGTGAGTGACAGCCGCAGCCTATGCTCGATGCGCTTGGGGAAGCAGGCGATGTGCCCGGCGGGCCGCGAACTGACGCACTCAAAAAGTCGGTTTTTTCGTAGAACTGGTGGAAATGAGCAGGTAATGTTTGAGAATGTGGCAAGCCCCGCAAGTGTTTAGCTGGCTAGAACAGCACTCGTCGCTCGGCTCAAGACGCCAGGGCGCTTGGCCGCTAGCCGAAATCGGGCAAGTTTATTGAGTCAAAGGAGGCTCCCGTGGCAAAGCCAGTCAAGGACGTCTTTGACCCCAAAGAATTCCTCGCCAAAGTGGGCGGGGGTAAAACGATTCTCGACCTTCCCAAGAACCAGCATGTATTCCAGCAAGGCGACGTCGCAGACTCGGTTTTTTACATTCAAAAAGGCAAAGTCAAGCTAACGGTCGTGTCTGAGCAGGGTAAGGAGGCGGTCGTCGCAATTCTGGAGCCCGGCCAATTCTTTGGCGAAGGATGCATGAACGGTCATCCTTTACGCATCGCGACGACAACGACGATGGAAGATTGCGTTATCACGTCGATCACCAAAGACGCGATGATGGGGGCTATTCGTGAAGAGCCGAAATTTTCACAGCTCTTCATGTCGTATCTCCTGACCCGGAACAGTCGGATTGAGGAGGACCTGATCGACCAGCTCTTCAATTCGAGCGAGCGGCGGCTTGCTCGACTGCTGTTGCTGCTCGCCAATTTCGGCAAGGAAGGCAATCCGCAGCCGATCAGCGCGAGCATTAGTCAGGAAACATTGGCGGAGATGATCGGGACCACGCGATCCCGCGTTAGCTATTTCATGAACAAGTTTCGCAGGCTGGGCCTCATCAGCTATAATGGGCACATCGAGGTCCACAATTCGCTGTTGAGCGCGGTTTTGCATGAGAAGCCCCTGCTGAGAGAGCGCGACTAGCAGGTCGGTCGCAAGAAACGACCCCAGGGCGTGGGGGCGCGCTGAGGCCGTCATTTCATCGGATGCTTGGGGGGCATATGCATCCGGTCGCCCCTCACCAAGTCGCGCCGACGGTGTTCGTTCCGCAAGGGATGCGAGGTCGAGATCCGGCACACCAAAAAGTGCGTGAAAACGCCAGTCGACGTCACTATTCCCCTTCGAGGAAATGACCCAGCGCTTTTAGTGGGCGCAACCTGTCGCAGATGATCTTCAGAATAGCCAGCATCGGCACAGCCAAAATCGCACCAAGCACGCCCCACATCCAGAACCAGAACACCAGCGACAGGATAATCAGCACCGGGTTCAGCGTGAAGCGCCGCGCAAGCAGCAGGGGCGTCAATGTTTCGCCCTCGACGAGGTGAATGCCAAAGTAGAGCACCGGCGGCAGCAAGGCCCACCACAAGCTCTCGAAGCTCAGCATTCCGACCAGGACGAAGATGCAGACGCCGAAAAGCGGCCCCAAAATTGGAATGTAATTCAGAAGGAAGGCCGTGGTGCCCCACAGCAGCGGATCTCCCAAGCCGCAAAGATACATCGCCGCCGCCGTCGTGACACCCACCCCGGCATTCATGGCCGTAATTGTTAGCAGATATCCTGATATGTCCTCCTGGATCTGCTGAGAGATATCGACGGCCTGTCGCTTGTTGCTGAACGTCGGCAGGATTTCAACGACCCGCCGCAGGAATATGTTGCCCGCGACCAGAAGAAAATAGAGCACCAGGACCGTCGTAAACAGGCCATCGAGTATAGAGCGCGTGCCGGCGAAAGGACGCCGGTTATGCCCAGATCGCGGCGAACCGAAACAATTGACCCCTTGCCAGGCGGAGCATCTGCAGCCTGCTCGGCCTGTTGAATGACTTTTTGCAACGTCTGAATCGGTCCACTGACAAGCCGTAGGTGTGCCTCCAGGCGCGGGATGCCCTCGGGCAGCCGCTCAGCCCAGGTCGTGGCTGGCACCGATAACGCCGCCACCAGTCCTACAAGCGCTCCAATGACCAGAAAGACAGTCAAGAGCGCTCCGACAGCCCGGGGAAGATGCAAACGTCCCAGGAGGCGGACAGCGGGTTGAAGCAGGAGATTCAGCACGAGGGCAAGCATGACCGGAAGAATGATCGAGCTTGCGACGTAAAGCGCCGCCAGGACACCCAATCCGAACAAGCCGCCGAGAAAAAACGTCCGCGGATCAGACGGGAGTGGCATCTCCGTCTCATTGGCAACCTCGATTGCCGCAGCGTGTGGTTCTGCTGGCGACATCCAGCGGGACGGAAGGATTTTGCGGCGGCGGGATGTCGGCAATCATGGTTTTCCTCTGGAGATGAGCGGATCATCTCTTCGGTGCCAACCACCCCCTTCCATCGTCAAGCTCCGCGAAAGCACAGGCGGGAAGGGCTTGCTCCGCTCTTCAGGCTGGCTAACAAGCTGACCAGGAAACCGCTTAGATTGCTACGAGGACGACTTCGTCGTGACCGCACCTGGCGCATTTAAAGGTACGCACATCAAAACCGGGCTTGTCCGGTTCGATGCAGACCAACGTCATCGGTGTGCGGCATCTCGAGCAGCCATGAATTCTGAAGTCTGCGGCACTAAGCCTTGGATTGGATTGACTAGACGGCATGATACTCCCCTTGAGACCAGGCGGGAGCGCGACACTCTCAGTCACCGATCGGTGCCTATGGTAGGGCGGTGATCCAAACAACCTAGCTTTTTGGGTTCCCTTTGGGCTGGTCAATATTGCTCGCTTTCGCAACAAGACTCGCGGATGAGAAAAACAGCATCACGCGCAGCGCCCGGTCAGATGTTGAGGGCGGCTCCTGAGCCGCCCTCGCGTTTTGTAGCTGCCTGTCGTGTGATTGCCGAGCTCGCCTAACCCTCGATGATGTAAACGATCTCATGCGTGCTCGGACGAAGGATGAAGTACTTGCCGCCCACAAGGATGAAGTCGTATCCGCGCCATTCCGGATAGATTTCCACGATACGTGACGGCATCGGGTAATACCGGACGCCGGCTGGGACAGACGTTCCGATCGAGAGATTGAAATTCACGTTCGTTACTTCCTCGACCTTCTCTTGCTTGATCGCCGAGGTTATCTGGGTGCGCTTCTCGGCGGGAGGCGATGCCGTCGCCGAGGTTGCCGCATTTCCCGTGGTCCTACTGTCGGAAGTCGAGGGCTTGGTCTCGGCAGTCGGCGCTTTCGAGTCCTTTGAGGTGGCGGTCGACTCAACGGCCTTTGCCTTGCTGTCGGCTTTCGGCTCGCTTGCCGTCTTGCTGTCGGAAAGCGACTTCGATTCAGCGGTCGGATTCTTCATGTCCTTCGAAGTGGCGGTCGGAGCAGTCGAGTCCGATGCCTTCGACTGGCCCTCGGCTTTCATGTCGCCGGTCGTTTTTGCGTCCGGCTTGACCTGCACATGTTGAGGCTTGCCCTCTTTTGACGCAGCGCCCGGCGTTGCTGTCTCGGCTGGCTTTGCTGCTGGTGCATTCATCGGCACCGCGCTATCGCCTTTAGGCGAGGCGGCAGCCGGCGATTCCTTCGCTGCTCCCTGATTAACGCCTTGAGCTGTCGCAAGCCCGGTCGTGGCCAATAGCGCCGCGACTGCCGCAGAAACCATTAAGGACTTTTTCATCTGATATTTTCCAATTCAAATCGAGTCTATGCCGACGAGCGTCGGCCATACGGTGGAACGGTCCCAACAGACTATAGTTCCGCTGCTGTCTTCGGTTGGAAGATAGGCGCCGTCAATTGACGACGATTACATTCAGCCTTTCGTTCGGACTCCCGGACGCGCTCTCGCGTGTGGCTGAATTGGCTCTCGAACAGGCACTAAGCGCGCTCGCAAAAACCGCCTCTTTTGCTTCTGCGCGGTCTTAAATTCGAGGACGTAATTTTGAATAGCGTGCTTGGCAAGCACACTTAAGCGGCGCGTGAATTGCCATGCCTGCAGAGTGACGACCCAGTCCTGGGCTTGACAGAACTTGTCGTAGCACCAGGCGAAAGCAGGA
Source organism: Bradyrhizobium sp. SHOUNA76 (assembly GCF_023006445.1). Classification (NCBI taxonomy): domain Bacteria; kingdom Pseudomonadati; phylum Pseudomonadota; class Alphaproteobacteria; order Hyphomicrobiales; family Nitrobacteraceae; genus Bradyrhizobium; species Bradyrhizobium sp. SHOUNA76. Next base: position 32,237 of record NZ_JALBHA010000011.1, on the reverse strand, counting down.
ATTGATATAAGTTTCTCGCGGCTAAGTCTGAAAAGCCGCTCAATAAGCAAGAATTTGAGGAGCTCGCCAAAGACGAGGACCATAAGCCCTCCAACGAAGTGTCCTGTCGCCGTCAGGTAAGCTGCGACCGGTTTGACAGGCTCCAGCAGAACAACCGGCACGATGAACAACGCCAAGGTCGGATACGGCCCAAGCGACACAATCCGCGCCCGCACGCTCTCAAAAACCCAGCAATCCGCCAGCCAGCGAAGTACAGGCTTGGCGAGAGCGAAAAGCACGACGTCCACCAAGAAGTAGACGGCGGCCATCAGAAATACAAAGGATTTGAATATGCGGCGCAAGCTGGCTCTCCAACGAGTCAAAGCGCGAACCCATCATCCGTTCACCAGCCAAAGCGGTGATTGCAAAACCACCATGGGACGTTTGTTCAGCCCGCTGTCGGAGCTTCGCTGCCGGCCGGTCGATCGTTCAGGGCTTTAGGTGCTGTGCTGCCGATAGTCGAGCGCGGTCAGTCCATGGATGGCACGCTCGCACAGCTTGCCCACATCGCGCTCGCCGTCGTCCGCAGCCTGCACAATTCTCCTGGCAATGATTTCCCGATCTACCTCGAGCTGGCCGATGTGTTGAAGCGTTCGACATGCTAGGTCGTACGCTGCGGTCACGGCGATTACCTGCCCTGGGTCAACGGATAAGCTTTCGAAAATCGGATTGACACTGGCCATAATGCTCCTCAAGGCGAGCTCGTTTGCCAAGCTCAGTTATGCCTCGCGATGAACCAGAGCCACTTTGCTCCCGTCGCCGCGGGACAGACATGTTACCGATTTGTCGGGGTCATCTTTGCGACAAGCCCTGCGAATGGCTTGTACGACTGCTTGGCAAGCTCGCCATAGAGCAGGCCGATCTTCTGCGTCTCCGCAACGAACGTGTCATAAGTTGCCTTGGCGAAGTCGGCCTGAACCTCAATCGCCTTGTCGAGCGACTTTACGCCCGAGAGCTTCTCAACAAACAGCTTCGTGTCCTCGAGCGACTTCTTCGTGTAGTCCCCGTAAGCACTAGCAATCGCAAGGAAGCCCCCGGGGAAGGCGCTGGATGGAGCTCCTGTCTCAAGTTGATCATTGCCATTCGGTTGGTGCGGAAAATTCTGCTTTGTCCGGATCTGATCTGACATTTGTGTTTCCCTGTTCGCTTGGTGTGGATCAACGTTCAGCACCACCAATAGTTGCTTCGGGTCCGTCAATTGTTGCCGGCTTGCTGCGCGGCGTGTGTTTGTACGAGGAACAACCGCTGCGAATGCGCGTGCAGCGGAATTGTCATCAGCGGTCGGCTAGCCCCCTACCGGTGGGGCGTCGGCGCGGACAGGCCAGCCATAGCCGGCGGACGCCCATCCATCGGAACGATCTGACAATTACATGTTCGAAAAAAGAGTCGAATCGTGAAAGCGCGTGTTTGGGATAACCAACGCTAGTTCGGGAGGTGATCAATATTGGTCAGCGGCAGCAGCATGCATTGCTCAACGATGGTGCATCACCGCTCCCAACGGCATCCACCGGTGACTGGGAGTTTCGCGCTCCCGCCATGATCAAGGCTCGCTCCATGACGATCCAGCGACCGACGTGTCCCAAATGCCAGATAAGCATGATCCTGGCGCGCATTGCGCCCGGTCCCGCCGGCTTTTGCATTCATACCTTCGAATGTCCCGCTTGTGACCTCATCCACCAGCTCCTCGACGAGGTAGTCGACCCGATGAATTGCGCAAATACTTTAGCTTGGTTTCAGGGGGAGCTGCGGGCGCCGACATAGCACGCGCGCAACCGAAGTGATCGGGCGCTAAAACCATCGATGTAGGCATTGCGACGCCGATGCCGACGGTGCGAGCCTGGCTTCGCAACGGCAGTGACCCGCTCACCGGACATCTGGCTCAGCGCATCGTTTCGCGAACTCAGCGCCGCCCTTCGACATATCGAAGGATGGTCTCCGAAAGGCGGACGACCAGTTCCTTCAGCTCCATATTCTCCTTTTCGAGAGAGCGAAGGGCGCCCCTCATTCGCATCTCGTCGTCCGGACTCTGAGGCCAAAAGCTGGGTGACTTTCGCTCGACGATCATTCCTTCCTCCCAACAGTCCGCCCCCCCAAGGATACATGCTCTTAGAGACACCGATTCGCTGGTCAATATTGCTCAGTTTCAACGACGAGCGCGTTGGTTATCGACCGACCCTGATCTGCGGCGACGCTCTCCGTTGTGGCTCGCTCTTGCCGCCCATCAGCACGACATCCTGGTGGGACAGCCATGCTGCCCAATGCCTTCCATGCAGCCGCCCGAGCCGCGGCGAAGCCTCGAGCCAACGATATCGCCTGCAGACGTAATCACCCGAAAATCCGCATTATGATTGCCTTGCCGAGGGGGGCGGCACGTATGCCGGTGAATGCAGTGACGTAGTCGCCGGAATAGAAAGCTCGAATGAGATCAACGCGCGTGTTGAGGGTCTCGTCGAATCGGATTGCAAATCCATCCGCTGTACGCCGCACGACCAGAGCGGCGAGAGTTCTCTCCCGAAGAGTGCAATGAACGGCAGTGCCAACGGGTGGAGGATTGTTGCTGACGAAGCGGGCACCCGTGATCGACATATCGGCCAGACGGTAGATACCGGACCGTCCACCGATACTGAAAAGAACCGGCTCAGTTCGCTCGAACCGCTCGGCCTTTCGCCGCCGCGGCTGCTCGATGGACACCAGGCAGACGATCGTCAGGATGACCGCATTGTATAAACTCCAGGCCAGCGCCAGGCCGCCATAGGCGATGATGTCGCCTTGCGCATGAAGCACGAAGGCATAGGCAATTCCGGCAAGCGTAATCGCCAACGCGGGCCCGTAGACCCTGAGCAGCGGCCATTCGATGAAACCATGATCGCGATCTCCGCCCTTTGGAGTGACCTCGAATTTGTGCCCCAAGGGCTTGAGCAGTCCCGTTGCGACCGCTTTGAGAACCGCCGGCAGGGCAATATATTGAGCGACGTCGGACATCACCGCCATTGACCGTCCACGAGAAATCCAGGCCATGGTGAGCGAGTACCAGACATAAAACGGCAGGAAATATCCGAGGAGTACGAAAAGATCCGCCTGAACGGCTTTGATGCCGAACAGAAGATATAGGCTCGGAACGACAAGACCGAAGACCTTGACGACATAGGTCGAGGTCCAACTCATGAATGCTTCGACGAGGGACAGCCTGTCGACAACATCCAGCCGCGATCTTCGGGAAAAGGGGCCGCTGCGCCCCCGAAAGATCTGCATGAAGCCAAGACACCATCGGCTGCGCTGAGTGATGTACTCCTTGAGCCCCTCCGGGGCCAACCCCAAGGTCAGACGTTCGTTCAGGTACACCGTGCGCGCGCCGATTTCCTTCAGCCGCAGCGTCAGTAGATAATCCTCCGTCACGGAATCGGTCGGAAAGCCGCCAATTTTCACAAGTGACGAGCGTCTGACGACCGACGACGTGCCGCAGCAGAAAGCCACGCCCCACGCGTCCTTCGCTGGCATCAGAATATCGAAGAAGAAGCGCTGCTCGTCCGGCCAAACCTTGGTCGCAGCCAGGTTGGTTTGGATCGGATCCGCATTGATGAAATGCTGAGGCGTCTGCACCACGCCTACGCCAGGATCGCGGAACAGGCACATCGCGCGAGCGAGAAATTCGGGCATGGGAACGAAATCGGCGTCGAGGATCGAAATGAAGTCGGGAGGATCGGCGAGCCCCGTCACATGCCGCAGAGCGTGGTTGATGTTGCCGGCCTTGGCGTCCTTGTTGTCGGGCCGAGCCAGATAGCGGCAGCCGAGCTCGCCTGCAAGCTTTTCGAGCCAGCGGCGCCGCCCGTCGTCCAGCACCCAAACTCGATAGTTAGGATAGTTCATTCCAGTTGCGCCGACGATCGTGCGCTCGAGAATCGAAACTTCCTCGTTGTAGGTGCAAATAAACACGTCGATCAGGGGAGAGACCTGTCCGGCAAGCCACCGTCTGTTGGCTTCGACTTGCGGCGTTCGGTCGGTCGTGCGGCTGAGAAACAGCAGCGACAGTGCACTCGCCGCGAGTGATGCAGCCTCGACGCCGAGGAACATTGCTCCCACGACGAAATCGAAGGTCCAGCCGACGGGCGGGATCGTGGACGTAAGGCGCCATCCAAAATAGCGGATCATAAGCAGCAATAGGATCGCGGTCATCAGCGAACGCGCTGCAGAGTTCCCAGGCCGCAGCCAGGGCAGGATGGCAAGGCAGAATCCGAGCGCAAGAAGGCCCGGCGTCAGCGCGGCGATCATGGCTTTCTCGCACTATCTGCCGAGAAGATGACGCGTCCGGTTCGCCCGACCGGACAATCGTTGGAGCCATCGTTAAGTGCGGGGACCGAAATCGTGGCACGATATGGTTCCTTGCTCAGCGCATCGGGACTGATGGCGAGGTTGGCCGCGGCCCCCGCGGAGCCCGTGAGATTGACCACGATGCCGGCCAACTCGGGCCCTTCGGCGCTCGGTCGGAAATGCGCGACCGATCCCAGTTGCAGGCTGTTGTACACACTCTCCCTGACGTTCGCCGTCACCACCGCGCCGGAACAATCGAGCAGGCGAACGAGCGGTTGGCCGGCCCGGACGTCCTCACCTGGCGCAGTCAGGATCTCCCAGACGCGACCAGCGACGGGGAATGTGATCTCCGCTTCCGAGCGGCTGACGTAGCGAGATCGCTCGGATTCAACCTCACCCTCGAGCCACGCGATCTGCGCATCCGCATGCGCGACGTCCGCGATGAGCCCTTCCGCCCGCTGCCGCATTTCCTCCTCACGCTGCACCGAACTCGGACGATCGTTGTAGCTGTCGCCGAGAAACGTGCCTTGGCGCGCGGCGGTGAGCTCGACCTGGGTCGCATCCAGGTGGCGGCGCGCGCCGATCTCGGTCTGCAGGGCTATGGTTTGATCTCGTGTCAAGCGCCCAAGCTCGACGGAGGAAACGCTGCCTGACTTGATGAGCGACAAGGCTCTTTGCACGGCAGCCGCCGCCTCCTCGCGCCGCGCCGCGGCCGCCTCGATCGAGGTTTGGATCTCGGCGATGCGCGCCTCGAGCTGACGAATACGCCCCTCCGTGAACAGGGCCGCCTGACGCGCCAGATCCTTCTGCGCTGCGCGGGCGGAGGCTATCTTCGAAACGAGGCTTGGCCTTTCGTTTTCCAGGCGAGACATCTGGCTGCGCAGATCGTCGAGCCGCACGCGGTCACCGCGCGGGTTGACGACGCGAAGGATGAACGTGCCCTCCGCGACGATGCCTGTATCGCCCGACAGACCGGCGCCGGCTGAAACCTTGCCGTCGATCGGTGATCTCAATGTCACCAGTCTCGAGTTGACGACGGCTTCGACGCTTGACGTCTGGAAAAGCGCTCTCAGAGGGAGCCAGCCGAATACTGCGACGATGGCGATGCCCGCGGCCGCCTTCACAAATCGCAGTGGTATCCGGCTCGGCTTGGATTGCGCCACATTCGCGGTCGGAGCGTCAGTCTCCGGTGCCTCGGTCTTGCGGGGATTAAGATGCCCGTCCAACTCGTGCCGTGGGCCGTACCCGCCATTTGTTGCGCCGTCGATCGACGTCGTGAGAGGTCGACCGGTGTGTGGACTGCCGCTTTCGGGTACGGAGTTGCAACGCGATTGATTTTCCATGGTAGGCATGATCACCAACGCGCAACCTCGGCGAGAGATGCAGGCCACGGAAGAAAATGTCATGTTGGTGAGACAAGCGCTAACCGAAAGGCGAGAATGGTCGACAATGGCGGAGGGCCGGGAGCCGCTCCGCCCACGGAAGTGCAGGTTTCGTGCTACCGTTCAGCCGTGGCGTTGACCACGTGCAGCTTGGGCACGGGCGAAGCCGGCGGCATTGGCCTCGAGAAGCCGGCCAGAATGCTGGCGCCGAGTTCCGAGGCCGGGACCGGCCGGCCGAAGAAAAACCCCTGGACCTGATCACCGTCGGCCGTATCGAGAAACGCCGCCTGGCTGGCGGTCTCGACGCCTTCGACCGTTACGCGCATGTTCAACTCGCGTCCAAGCGCGATGATCGCTTTGACCACCGCTCCGACCTGGCAATGGGGGCCCTCGAGGCCCTGCATGAAGGTTCGATCGATCTTGATCTTGTCGAACGGAAATCGCCACAGATAGCTGAAGCTCGAATAGCCTGCACCGAAATCGTCCATTACGATGGCCACGCCCATCGCCTTGAGAGTCAGGAGCTGCGCCATAATTGTTTCGGTGTTGCCGAGCAGCAAGCCTTCGGTAATCTCTAGTTCGAGCCGGTGCGGCGCGAGTTCCGCCTCCTTCAGTGCGGCAGCGACGATGTCGCTGATGGTGCCCGCCACGAACTGCTGGGGTGACAGGTTCACTGCAACGGTCAGGTGCGCCGGCCAGGTCGCGGCGGTGCGGCACGCCTCCCGCAACACCCACGCCCCGATCTTGTCGATAAGCCGCAAGTCCTCGGCGATCGGAATGAAGGTCAATGGCGGAATGAGCGTTCCGTCCGCCGCGGGCATCCGGATCAGCGCTTCGAAGCCGGCAAGGCGGCGCTGAGCTATTTCGAAGAGCGGCTGGTAATGCAATTCGAAGCGATCATTCAGTACCGCCTCGCGAATCGCCCTCTCGAGCTCGATGCGAGCTTGTAGCTCTATATCCATCTCTGGCGCGAAAAACCGGATGCAGTTGCGGCCGGCAGTCTTGGCCGCGTACAGCGCGAGGTCGGCACTCTTGAGCAATCGCTCCGGGGTGGTGTCCTCTTCCATCGCCAGCGCCACGCCGATGCTAGCGGTGGTGAGGATCTCGTGCTGCTTGAATTTCACGGGCGCATTTACGGCGGCGGCGAGACGGCGCGCAAACGACTCGGCCTGCGCCTTGCCGGCGATGCCGCCCTGCACGACGACGAACTCGTCGCCGCCGAGCCGGGCCGCCACGTCGTCGATTCTGACCGCTGCGCGCAGACGCGCGGCGATGGCCTTGAGCAGGAAGTCGCCGCCGTCATGACCGAGCGTATCGTTGACCTCCTTGAAGCGGTCGACGTCGATGAAGTGTACGGCAAGGCTGCCGCCCCGCATCTGCAGGCGAGCGACGGCTCTCTCCAGCTTTTCGATCAGATGAGGGCGATTGGCCAGCCCGGTCAACGCGTCGTGATGGGCGAGAAACCGGATGCGCCGGTCAGCGTGTTTCACCTTCGTTTCTCGATACCAGGCAATTGCGGGAATGGAGAAGGCGAGACCCGACAGCAGGCAAAGGAACACGGCCGCGGTCAGGAACGTGTTGTGGACATTCTTGCGTTGCTCGGTTTGGTCCACGTAGGCCGCAACGACCGCAGTGGGGCGACCATCGATCTGGACCGGGACATAGGCGCGGGCGAAGAATGCCGGTTGGTCGGGCGAACTGCCCTCCCTGACGTCGACGATCGTTTGACCGTCGACCACCGATCGCGCCGCATCGGGGCTGTATTCAGACAAGTCGACGAGCGCGATCTTTTCGCGGGTCGAAACGAGCTGGGAATAGCCATTACGGTTGAATATTTCGTAGTGAAAGACCTCGCCAGAATTTCGCGCCGACAGGAAGAACGCAATGCTCGCGGCGGAAGGCTGCTCGCCGCCGGCGATCTGCTCGAGATCGGTGACGCTGGCCGCCAGGAACCTCGCCCAGCTACGAGCGGTCGATGTCGCATCTTGACGTAGAAGGTAATCGGTCGTGATTTTCAGGGTGATCCCGGTTCCCATCAATAGAGTCGCGAGCGCGGCGACGATGGTAACGATGTTTCGCTGAGGCCAGATATTGGCGAGCGATGGCATCCGCGGCTACCGGGTCGATCGCAATTTTGTGAGCTCGGTCCGAACCGTTTTCAGCAGCTCGGCATTGCGCTCACTTTTCGAAGCCCAATCATTGGCAAGGGCCGCGAACACGGCATTGGCCGTATCGAGGTCCGATGGCGAGGGGATGACCACCTGGCGCTTCGGATCGGACTTCAGCTCACCCATAATGCTGCTTTCTACGGCTTCGTAGGTATCCATGAAGCGTCCGGCTGCCCACGTACCACTGTATTTGAGGATGATCGCCTGCGCGGATTTCGGCAGTCCGGTGAATGTTTTCCGGTTCATCAAAACCATCAGCGGCGCGCCGCTGATTCCAAGAAGGTAATGATAAGTCGCAACGCGTTTGATGCCGTAATCGACCAATGGCGATGGTGGCACGAGGGCACCGTCGATGCTGCCATTGCCGATGGCTTCCGAGATCTTGGTGACCGCCAGAAATACGGGCTGCGCTCCGAGTTTTTCCAGCGCGGCGGCTTCGCCCGGATTGTTGACGCGAATTCTCTTGTGCTTCAGATCGTTCAGCGACCTGATCGGGATATTGCTGTGGATCGTCTCAGGCTCGGTGACGTAAGCGCCGATCACCGTGTAGTCTTCGTATCCTTGCAGCGCGTTGGCGGCCATAAGCTGGTTGAACACCGCAACGGACTCCCGCATGCTTGTAAACAGGCCGGGCATCTCGATGATTGCATTATCTACGAACCGGTTCCGAGTCAGTCCCGTCACGACGTAGGCGATGTCGGCCTTACCGTCGAGCACGAGCTGGGGTTGCTCAGCCGGATCCTTGCCAAGCGCGCCGCTGAAATAGGTTTCGATTTCGATCTGGCCTCTTGCCTCGGCGTTGACCGCGTCGACGAATGGTTTGACTGCGGCGAGATAACTCGTCGAGCGGTCGGAGCTTGGGAAGGCCAATTTGAGCTTGACCGGTTCGGCGGCGGACGCCGAAATCAACGCAAAAGAGATCACCGCGCTTCGTGCCAGCAACTTAAGCATCGGTTTTCCGATCGTGGCGACGGCGCGTCACACAGTTATGTAAGACGCCGATTTCCTCTGGTCTCTAGCGAACCCTCATAGATAGAAACGCCGTACATAACGCTCATAAATAGAAACTAGCGACCTGACCGGCGATCAAATCGCGCATCGTGGTTTGACGCGTGTTAACGCCAACGAGACAATTGTCTGAGAGGGCCGATGCGATTTGGCCCAACTTCACCGACCTGTGCTCCGCACAGCAATGGCGCGAAACTCGAGGCTGGCCTTGTCAGTCCGCGAAGTGAGGCGGACCCTCTTAGCTTTAAGCGTTCAAGTCTTCTCTGCTGAAGCAGATAGGATCGCGGACACCCGTCCTGCTTGTTCCTTCGACAAACGTTCCGCCACTTCAGTTCCAATTAGAGCCGGGCCCTGCGTTTTCGATCGTAGACCATCCAGCCGACACCTCCCGTGCGAACGAAAAATCTGCTCTGCGGCGCAACCTCACCCATAGGGAGCCCCCTAATTACCATGCGTTGGAAAATGGACCGCGACCGCTTTCCTGACCGCATCGCACTTCGCTGCGGGGCTGAAATGCGCGTGTCGAGGACGGCTTCAATGCGCCGCTTACGAGACCCCATTTGAGACCTCAAGCCAATATTGGAATGTTACACAACGGCGGCCAATCTCTCGCTATCAGAGCGGTAGTATGCTTTCAAAAATGCCGCGCTCACTGGTCAATATTGCTCACATTGCAAATATTGCCGGAGACGAGGAGTCGTTCGCTTTGCAGCTCGACGGGCATGGCTGCTTCGGGGTGGCAGCGGATGGGGAGGTAGGTGGCGCGGCAATTGGGGGCGGCGTTGGTAACCCATTCCACAGGACTCGCTACGCCACTGTGACTTGGCTACCAGACCCGCGACTGTGGACCCGCTCTGCGTGAGGCTGCGGTGCTGGCTCCCGGGATTCCGCGTGGGTCACGCGAACGGCAAACTTGCCAGCTTTGCCTTTTGGCCAATGTCAGCCTCTCGGAAAGAAATGAGTCGCCGCCCCTTCTCGTCCCAAAAGACCCTCGGCACACATAAATCTCGTTCCCTAAAAAGCACAACGCCGCCGAGCCGAGTAATGCTTGGCGGCGTTGTGTCGGATCGGGAAATCGCAATCCGGCGGTACACATTTGTCCGCACACGCCGTGCCAATGTTCACCGCAAAAAGGACGGCTCCCAATGAGGGATGAAGAGAAAGACTGAACCACTCACGTGGCTACACATCGCGCGCGGGCTATGTCGGCGAGGAGCTCAGAGACGCTATCGGTACATCGAACGTGTACGAGAACCCCGTCGACGCATACGTTAGTTGCACGTCGCCCCGGAGCTGCTTGCCAAGCGTCTCGATCAGCCGCGTTCCGAAACTGCGCTTTACGGGCGGCTGGACCATTGGGCCGCTCTTCTCGGTCCAGGTCAGGTGCAAGCGCTGGGTCTGTCGGTCCATTGTCCAGACGAGGTCGACGCGCCCCTCCGGGACCGACAGGGCGCCAAACTTCGTGGTGTTCGTGCAAAGCTCGTTAAGCGTCATCGCGACAGCGATGACGGCAGCCGACGTCATCCGGATATCGGGTCCCGAGATCGAGAATTTCGACTCATCGGGATTGTCGAAGGCTTCGATGGCGCTACGGACGACCGTGCCAAGATCAGCGCTGGACCATCTTGCCTGCAAAAGAAGATCGTGCGCCCGGCCGAGCGCCAATAGCCGGCCCTCGATGGCCTGCTGTGCGTGCTCGGCCCCCTGTAAGCCGTGCAGGCTTTGGGAGACGATGGCGGCGACGGTCGCAAGGGTATTCTTGATGCGGTGGTGCAGCTCTTCAAGGATCAGATTCTGCAGCCTGTCGGCCGCCTCGCGCTCTCTGGCGTCGATACCGGCCTTGGCAAGCAGACTCCTCGTATTGATCTCCGCCTCCGCCAGGAGAAGCCGCAGGCTAACGTTCTCAGCCGCCAGAAAGTCCTGGTGCGATTCTGCGTCGCTGGGGGGCGGATCTGTGCGGAGATCGACTTCAAGCATTTGCAACTCTATCACCTTGGACTGGGTGCCGCACTCGATTTTGGGCGGAGCGTTCGCGTTGTGCGATTTTGGCGGCATCCGGCACCAAAACCACCAGCTTCAGGCGTGACCGATCATGCTGCGCATCTGGGCTATGATTTGCCAGGCTTGGAGTGGCTTGCCGAAAAATCTGCTGCACGGGGGAAGATCGATGCTCGCCGGGTTCAATTGCCCCGACATCAGGATGATCTTGATCACCGGCCAACGCTTATGCACGGTATGCGCAAGGCCCAGGCCGTCCATGCTGCCGGGCAACTGAATGTCGGTGCACATGAGCGCGATGTCGGATCTGGATTCCAGGATTGAGACGGCTTCGTCGGTATCCAGAGCTTCCACCGGCGCGTAGCCGGCGTCTTCCACCATGTTGACCGCGCGCATGCGGAGCATCATCTCGTCCTCTACGACGAGAACGACGGCCGGACTGCGTGAAATATCGAGCATCATTGGATGGGCCCCTCTACGGGAAACGGCTGTTGACTGGAACGAGCGATCGATCTGGGACAAGCATCTCGGTTCCCCTATGATCCATACCTAGGTGCTCTTTCCTCAGAATATCCGACCCGATCGGTGCGTGAATGGTGGAGCGGACGGGATGCAACTCTCAACTGTCATTCTGACGGCACGCCGGCCTTGCCGCCGAGATGCTCGAGCATCTCAGCAGCGTTCTCCAGGATTGTTGCCTTTTGCAGTGCCTCCCCGCGCTGATGTCCCGGCGGCATCTTGCGAGCTCTATTGAGGGCGTTTGCCGCCCTGATGTTCAGTTCAGAAGCTAACAAGGGTTTGACTCCCCTCATTGGCCCGAATGAGCCATTGGCTGGAGCTGACGGCGCTCGCCTGCCGGGAGGAACTACCACTGAATAAGCACTGCAGCAGCGATCAGCAGCACAAAAACGATCGGCAGCAATACGGGAGGTACCATCCACTCGCGAACACTGAACTTGGAGATATCTGACATTTGACCGCCTCTTGGCCGCGGCGGGAGCACAATGCTCTCAGTCACCGATAACAGCCGAGGGGCGCGCGGTGATGACTAAGATGTGGTGCCTATTCGCAGAATAGCGAGGGCCAAGCGCAACTTTCTTGCTGTCGTCAGCATCGAGCGGCATTGTAATACGCTTCCAGGATAACCATTTGAGGGTTCACGCAACTGAATCGCTCCAACATCCCGCCCTTCGCGTCAAGCTTCGGCCACGTCAGATGTTGTCAGCCTACCGCCTGCACGTCGACGTGAGCCGTCGCGGGACAGGATAAGCTAGGGGCATCCGAAATCATTCGATGCAAATCGTGCTAGGCACGAGTCTCGTGTACCGGCAACTGATCGGCCTCAACCATGATTGAGTTTCCAAATCACAGTCGTTCTTATGATCGCACGCGGCGTGCCGTGCGATTTTGGGGACACGACAGCGCTATCGAGGCGTCGTTTTTCATAAACGAAAGCGCGCTGAAGCGACTTCAACCAGATGCCAGCTACGATGAAGCGGGCTTTCTGAACGCGTTTGATTCCAATCGTGACTTGATCTGTGCCGCCGCTGCCAAGGTCTACAGCCGCGGTAGCAGGGGCTCTTACGATTTGGACGCCGCAAATTTTTGAACCGATTTCGCACTGCAATTCGGCCTGATCAGCGAAGACGCTCGACGAATAGCGAAACGTCGGCTTTTCGATGTGGTTGTCTGATGATCTGATCACCTGAAAAATCGCAGCTGGGCTGACACCAGGGTAGCGGCAGAGTCGAACCGAGACTGCACCCGATCATCTCTCTTGCCTCTTGGGAAAATGTCATGGACACACATTTTACGCTTACCTTCCTGTCGGGTGGAGGAATTGTCCTTCTCGCGTTTGCTGCGATTGGGGCGTTTTTGTTTACGGAACGGTTGCGAGGAGCGAACGCTTCTCGCTAGCGAGAAGTGGAGAAAAGTTGACGGCACCCCACTGCCCGCCGTTAGCGCTGCCGTCTTTCCGCCGGCGATGAACAGCCCCTCTCCGGCGCTCAGCATTTTCGCCTCGCCACCCAGCGAGACCTCGATCGATCCTGACATTTGGTAGAGGATGCCGTTGGCCGCCAAGACGCTGCTCCTCTCGTCCGGCCGAAAGAGTGATGCTCACCGTTTTGAAATGGAGCTGCACGTCTGTAACGTTTCCCGCCGTACCAAGTCGGATTGAAAGGCATCGCCGGTCAACACGCGCCGCGCGCGGCAAAAGCCAAAGATAAACCCGCCGGGCTGGTGAAAGCGCACGGAAAATGACGGACGACAAGACAAGCACCGATCGAAGTCTGTCTGTCGCTGAGCGAAAACTCTCAGGGGACACGAGGCACGAGCGGCCATGCGTATCATGAACCCGCTCAGAAGGCGTTCAATAAAAATCGGGTTCGGCTACCGGAAGAGGCGGCCGCGGGTCCGATGGTCGCTCCCGCACCCGAGCTGCCGGACCATATTCCGATCGAACGCGTCCTATTTTCCACCAGGATCCAGAACGCTCTCCGAGGAGCCCGACCTGAAAACCGTCGGTGAGGTGCGCGAGATATCGGACGAAGCCCTTACTAGCCTCCCCGATCTTGGAAGGCCGCTCTCCGATCTCCGCATAAAATTGGGCCTGCCGTCGACCGACGGAGTTAGACCAATAAAGCCCACCTAATTACGGCGATCGCAAAGCCTTCAGGCTATAGTACTTCACCTCCTCTTAAGGCGCCCGTTATGTGGCCAAGACGTTCCGGCGGCGCAAGGGCGGAGAAGAATGGGCGCTCGAGATGGAATATCGATCGCAACGGATCGTCCAAGCCACGCGTGGCGCGGAACGTTCGCACGTTTGGCGACCTGATCAAGGCAGCCACGCGCCCGAAGCCGCCTCGAATTGGCACCGTGATGCTCTCGACTGTTTTCATCTTGCATAAACCGGGCCGCATTAACGAGGCCCACAGCCACGCAATTGCATGGCGGGTTGGACTATCGTCATCAACGCTGTTTGAGTGTGGAGAGGCCGGGGAGCGCCAGCACCACGAAATGATCCAGAATCGGATCATGATCTGCAGCTCAGTCCACCCATTCTGCTGGAAATGATGGAGTAGCGGAGCCATCCGGGCGGCTCCAGAGGATCGTTCGATGCGCACGATCATCTTGGAGGCAGAGCGTTTGGTCATCGCTTTGAAGGCTTCGCGGAAATCCTCAAGACGGAAGATGCTGGCCACAATGGGAACAAGCTTCTTCTCGGTCAACCACCATCGGCGTAAAAGATCTCTGCTTCTGAGCCCGGACAGCATAACCACCTGCAAACTTGAGCATCAATCCTACGGCTTGAGAGCAATATTGCAGGGTCGAGCCCTACCCTGCCTTGCGGCGCTCCAACACTTCGCGGATCAAAGGCAGACGATCGTTGCCAAAATACATATCGGTTCTGTCAATGAAGATTGTCGGTGATCCGAAGCCGCCGCGTGCGATTACCTCGTCCGTGTTGAGCCTAAGCTGATTCCTGACCGCCTCTTCGTTGATGTTTCGAAAGAACTCCGCGGGATCGATCCTCACCTTCTTGCAAATGTTGGTCAGCACAGACTCCTGGGAGATATCTTTGTCCTCACCCCAATAGCTTTCGAACACTGCAGTTGCGAACGGGACCATCCCGTCGCTACCGAGCCAGACGCAGCCGCGCATCGCCCTTACGCTGTTTACCGGAAAGACCGTCGGTGGCATCTTAATCACAAGACCGGCCGAACGAGCGCAATCAGCGATATCTTTCAGCACGTACTGCGCTTTCGGCGCGATCGGATTTTCGCGCGAGGCATAAATGCTCGGATTGACCGCATTGAAGATGCCGCCAGCCAGCACGGGTCGCCACGAAAGCGGCTCGTCAAACTCCTTCGCCAATTTTTGAATGTTGTGGAAGGCGAGGTAGGTCCACGGACTTGAGCAGTCGAAGAAAAACTCGATCATCGATCGTTACACTCTCCATCTCTCCGGTACGCGATGCTGCGAGCCAGCATCTCCATTTTCAATCGCCAGAGGCCTCCATCACCGTTCATTCAGCGACGACCCTGGATGCGCCGAACATGATTCGCTCTGCTTCGTCGGAAAACGGCTCCTTCACGAATTTGCCGACCGCAAGGCCGGCTTGCACTTGCGGCCGTTCGCGAACTTCCGCATACCAGCGCTTGACGTTCGGATAGTCCTCGAGTGTGAAACCCTGCGCTTTATGAGTCATCGTCCACGGGAAGCAGGCCATGTCGGCTATCGTGTACTCGTCGCCAGCAACAAAGCGCCCGGTCTTGCCCAATTGAGCGTCAAGCACACCATACAGTCGCGTCGCCTCACGCTGATAGCGGTCAATCGCATACGGGATCTTCTCCGGCGCATAGAGACGGAAATGACCGTGCTGACCAAGCATCGGTCCAAGACCGCCCATCTGCCACATCACCCATTGTAAAACCCGGCTACGACCACGCACATCCACTGGCAGAAAGCGTCCCGTCTTCTCGGCCAGGTAGATCAGGATGGCACCCGTCTCGAATACAGAGATAGGCTCGCCGCGGTCCGACGCGCGATCAACGATCGCTGGAATACGATTGTTCGGGCTGATAGCGAGAAACTCTGGCCTGAACTGTTCACCGGCGCGAATATCGATTGGGACGACGCTATACGGTAGCCCGAGTTCCTCCAGCAGAATCGAGATCTTCCAACCATTGGGCGTTGGCGCGTAGTGCAAGTCAATCATTGCAACCTTCCTACGGAGCTACTCGTTCGAGCCCCGCTGTAGTCTCCCTAGGTTTGATCGAGCCAGGCAATGGACCCGGCTTGACGAACGCGTCCACCACATTGCTCAGGAGCTGCGAGACGTTGTTCTCGAAGCCGTTGATAGGGAGGGCGCTTCCGAATGCGATGGATCCGGTTGCAAACACCGCCCCGTTATTCGGCGCCTCGAAATACAGCATGTCGGCCCGCAGGATGTAGTTGTGCGTCCCGCTGAAGCCCTGATGCGCGTGCGCACCCTCCTCGTCATGGGCGATGTAGTTGTCGGGGTGACCACCCGAGGATGCGATGATCTTCGTGTTGGGCGGCGTGCCGAACCCCAGCTTGTAGCAGTCGATCTCGATGCCCGCCGCTCCCCCATTACCGAGGCCGAAATCACCGATGATCTCGCCCTCGATCCCGTCGGTGATCCAGGCGAGCGCCGGATCGTAGCTGTCGGGCATTCGACGGTAGGGCTGGCTATGGGCGAAGCCCTCGCCCGCAAACGTGTTACCGACCAGCTTCTGCCCCCAGCGCTGAAAGCCGGTCCAGATTCCGCACATCTGCCCCGTCGTGGCGAGGTAGTACTCGCCGGGCCGTGCCGCCCAGGCGATCCAGTGGCCACCGGTCTTGCGGCACTCCATGATCCACGGCTCGTCGTCGCGAAATGCCACATTGCAGCAGAAGCTGTTCGCGCCCATGCAGATGAAGCGTCCGCCGCCTGCGATGTAATCTTCGTGTGCGTCGAGCATTCGCTCGGAATGATATTCTGGATGTGTGGAATTGAGAATGCACGCATAGGGGGCCATTGCGGCCACACCCTCAAGATGCACATCTTCATCGGTCAGGACATCATAATCGTAGCCCTTGTGCTCGAGCCACGCCAGGATCGAGAGATCAGCCGGGAAATTCCAAGGCAGATCGAACGCGGAGATCCGGTATTTCGGCCGCATGTTCACCAGCGGGCGGCGATAGCTCGAATAGCAGATGCCTGCACCATCTGCATGCGAGTCGTAGCAACCGCCGCCGAATTCCGGATTTTCGTAGATCTCAATGTCGACCTCGGAGATCGTCGGCGGTTGACCGGCCATTGGCTGCACGATCTGGCCGTCCGTCGCGAAGCGCTCGTTGGCATAAGCGATATAAGTCGCGGTGGAAAACAGCAGAGCGATGCGTCCGGTCGGCACGCGCGGCCGGACGAAGAAGACGATGTACTCTTCGGCCAGGCCCTTGCCGTCCCCGCCGCGTACCCTCATCGCGTAGGCGCCGCTGCGCAGCGTTTCGGGCAACTGGAGCGCTCTTGTGACTTTCCAGTTGCTGTCGATCATCGCGTCGGCATGGAATTCTACGCCACCGTATTCGTGCGGGGCGAGACGGAAACAGTCGTTACGGCCGTTCCAGTTGTAGCCGGTCTGCGCGCGTACCGGCCTGTTATAGCCGATCGCATCGAGGCGATTTGGTCCGATGTCGACCACGACGTCGCCGATGCCGTGGTCGGTGTAACCCTTCGTGGTGTCCCAGTATGCCACCATGCCGTCCGATGGGGGCCGCCCGCCCGAGCGGATCGCATCGAGTTCCTCGCGCCCCAGCGGACGATCGAAGATACCACAACGATCGATCTTCCCGCAGTAGAGCTGTGACACGAAATGTCCGCGCAGTGCGTGCCAGTCGCGCGAGCCGGCCACCAGGAAAGGCGTATCGGGCAGATTGTTCTGCCTGAACCGAAACACCTCCGACACGTGCGAGCGATATTCGACCGGCGCAACCTTGCTGAGCAGGCTGTTATAGCGGTTCACGACCCCTTCCTGGTAGAGGGTGGCGCGACCGCTTCGCGCATCGAAGGTGGCTGCGACAAAATACCAGGCCTGCTTCTGCAAGGGCAGCTCTGCCTGCAGATAGTCGATCTCGCCTCCACGACCGATCCAGAACTCCAGCCTTCCGCTCGGATTGATCCCGAGGCCGTAGCCGTGATTCCTGTCATTGTCCCAGCGCCCCAGCAGGCATTGCCGATGCCCGACATCGGGCCATGTTGGCCAGATGAATGCACACAGCGTTACGCTGCCGTCGACCGCGAGCTTGCGATCGGGGTCGGTCACCTGGAGGAAGGCACCGACCTGCGTGAACTGTTTCTCGACTTGCCAGGTGCCGTTGGCGGCGCAGTCGATTTCTTCCTCGATGAATCCCGGACCATCCGGATGTTCGTCGCCATGGATCAGACGCACGAGATGGGCTTCAGCGGTAGACGTGCCATCGGCACTGACATGAAACTGTATGGTATCGCCCGGCTTCACCGAGATCTTGTCTGCGTAGCCGAATATCTTGATCTGCGCCATGATGCGGAGTTTCCAATCGGAAAGGCCGGACAAGGCGCCCTGCCCTGTCCAACGTGTTGCTCTAGGTTTCGAGAAGGTCGCGGATGCAGCGCAAGAATAGGCCGTGACAGGCGTCGTTCGCCGACGTGTAGATGGCCGTATCAATGACACGGGGTGGAACTCCCCGACGCCCCGACAGCTTGACCACCTGATAACGGCGAAACGGCTCGATGGCCCTGACCGCATATCTTTCGTCGAGCGGTCGTTGACGGAAATAGATCAACAGTCGCCCGAGGCGTTCGCTGTGCTGTCCCACCGGCGACCGCCGGTGCTCCTCGATCAACTCGGGAGTCACGAGTGTCCGCAAGAACTCGCGGCGGAAGCCGTCGAACCGATCTCGGACGATGATGTCACGGTCCTGGGACCTGTCATATTCGAGAGGCAGCATTCTCAACTCTCCAGAACTGCAAATGCCTGACGTGAAGCGTGTCGGCCGGGCGCACCCGCACGCCATCCTGCGACGGCTGTTTCATGCCCACTGCTTTTCCTCATTGACCCAGGCGAACCCGGGCAACCTGCCGGCCCCCACGAACGCTTCCACGACATTTGTGAGCACGCGGGATGCGCTGTTTTTGAAGTTGCTGACCGGCAGCGATTGCGCGAATGCGGCCGAGCCGCATGCAAACACGGCTCCGCCATTGGGCGCTGTGAAGTAAGTCAAGTCGGCGTGAACGCGCCAGTCATACGATCCATAGAGACCGAGGTATGAATAAAGGACAAGCTGCTGGTTCACGACATAGCTGTCTGTGTGGCCCCCCGACGATGCGATGATCCTGGTGTGCGGCGGCGTACCTAGGGCGCGGTCGTAATAGTCGAGTGCGAGCCCCGCAGCGCCGTTGTTGGCGAGGCCGAAGTCGCCGATGATCTCGCCATCGACCCCTTCTGTGATCCAGGACACGGTGCGGTGATAACTGTCCGGCATCCGTCGGTATGGTTCGCTTCTTCCGCCGCCCGAGCTGCTCAGGCCTATCCCGACCAGCTTCTGGGTTGCCCGTCCGAGCACCTTCCAGGGACCACCACGCATCCCGTCTGTTGCCATGTAGTGCTCGCCGTAGCGTGATACCCACGGCTTGTAGCCGTCATCGCGACGCCGGCACTCCATGATCCATGGTTCGCCGTCGCGAATTGCCGCCGTCGCATTGAAACCGTTGCCGCCTGCATAGATGTAACGGCCGCCGTCGGCGATATAATCCTCGGTCGCATCCAGCATGCGCTCGGTGTAGTATTCCGGGCGCGTTCCGCTGATGACGCATGCGTATGGCGACAACGCCCCCAGCCCGTCGCGATGCAGGTCCTCGTCGGTCAGGACCTCATACTCGAAGTCGCTCTGGTCCAGCCATGCGATGACGGATAGATCTGCAGCCAATCCTGACGCGACATCGAGGCTCGGAATCCGGTATCTCGGCCGCATGTTCATAATCGGACGGTGATAGGAGCTGTAGCACACGCCGCCGCCGTCGGCGTGCATGTCGTATGTCGATAGCCCGAGATCGGCTCGCATATACATTTCGATGTCGATATCGGACAGCACAGCCGGCTGACCCGTTAAAGCCTCACGTTCCGGATGATCGAAGCTTAGGCGTTCGTTCGCATAGGCAAGATAGGTGAGCGTCGGAAACAGGAATGCAACGCGCGCCCGCGGCCTTTCCGGGCGCACGAAGAAGACGACATGCTCCTCGGTCAAGCTCTTTCCCCTGCGGGAGCGCAGCCTCATGGCATAACAGCCGCTTTTGAGACCGCGCGGCAGGGTCACGACCTTGGTCGCCTTCCAATTGCAGTCCGTCAGCGCGTCGGCATGAAACTCGATCCCCCCGAACTCGTGGGGAGCAAGACGGAAACAATCGGTGAAGCCTTCCCAATTCCAGCCGGTCTGACCGCGAACGGGCCGGTTGTATCCTCGGGCATTCAACTTGTGCCGACCGACGTCGATGACGAGATCACCGATGCCGCGGTCGGTGTACCCCGCGCTTGTATCCCAGTAAGCAACCAAGCTGTCCATCGCAGGGACGAGCCCACTCCTGATCGTGTCGAGCTCGGCGGCCTGCAGGGCCTGATCAAACGCGCCGCACCGGTCGATCTTGCCCCAATATAGCTCCGACACGCACGCACGCTTCTGAGCGTCGCAGCTACGCGATCCTGCCATCAAGAATGGAGTTGAGGCCAGATTGCCGGGCTTGCTCCGGAAGATCGCGGATGTGCGGGACTCGTAATCCACCAGCGCGACCTTGCCCAACAGGCCGTTGTACCTGTTGCCGACCCCGATCTGGTGCAAGGTTGCATGCCGAGTCTCGGCATCGAAGGTCGCGGCCACGAAATACCACATCTGCACTTGCAGTGGCACGTTGGCGGTCACGCTCTCGATCTCTTCACCGCGTCCGATCCAGAACTGCAGAAAGCCCTTTTCGTCGATGCCGATCCCGTAGCCCTGCTCTCTGTCGTCGTCCCATCGGCCGATAATGGTTTGGCGCTTTCCGGACGCGGGCCATGTCGGGTGAATGAAGGCGAACAGGGTGAAGCTGCTCGTGAAGGCCAGTCGCCCCTCGGGGTCTTCGACCTCGAGGAACGATCCCACCTGTGTGACTTGCGGCTCGACCTGCCACCCGCCATTCGCAGTGCACGGCACCTCCTGCTCGACGAAGCCTGGTCCCTTAGGGTCTTGATCGCCATGGATCAGGCGCACCAGTTGCGCCTCAGCCATGTCCGTCCCCTCGGCGCTGACATGAAACTCGATGGTCTCGCCCGGCTTGACCGAGATCCTGTCCGTGTAGCCAAAAAGTCTGACCGGTGTCACCACCAACTCCCTCGTTTGCAAGCCCAATATCCGCCGCGCCGGTTGGACACGGATACGTTCGTGATCCGATCAGGACTCCAGCAGGTCCTGGACGCGCCGCATGAAAACGCCGTGGCAGGCTTCATCGGGCGTCGAGTACATTCTGTCCTCGACCACGCGCGGCGCTACGCCGCGATGACCGGACAGCGCCACGATCCGGTACGCCTCGAAGCGTTCCACGGTGATGATCGCGTACTTCTCCACCTGGGGACGGGTGCGGAAATAGATCAGCAGCCGCTCGAGCGCCTCGCTGTGCTGCCCGTTGAGGGAATGGCGATGCTCCTCAATGATCTCCGGTGACACAAGCGTCTTGAGATGATCGCGAGTCATCTTGTCGTGGCGCCGCTGATAGATGACGCTCTTGTCCTCAGTCTCCGTCGCCTCCTCAGGCAGCATCTCGCCGCCTTTCACCGCCCGCGTCGAGCGCCGCTCGCTCTTCTTCTTGTCGCGCCACGTACGGAACTGCGCCTTGATCCCGAACAGGCCGTTGCGCAGGTAGAGCACCACCAGCAGCATGATGAGACCGATGATCATGAAGCGCGCCGGCCCCCACGTGTTCAGGACCTGGTCGAAGAACACGACGATCAAGGTACCGACCACCGCGCCTTCCGCACGTCCGACGCCGCCGATCACCAGCATGGCGAGCCCGAGCAAGACGGTATCGAAGTTGAAGATCGAGAACGCCACGCCGCCAAAATTCGAGGTGTAGAATCCGCCGATGAAGCCCAGCGCCGCCGACGAGATGAGGAATACCCAGACGCGCGCCTGGCGAAAGTTCACGCCGGTCGCCTCAGCGAAGGCCTCGCGCTTTTCGGGCGCCATACGGAGAATGCGTCCAAGTCTGCGGCCGTTGACGAACCGATAGAGCAACAACGCGAGCAGCATCAGGCCAAAGCAGGCGTAATACGCCAGCAGCAGCTGACCGAGCTGCGACCAGTCTTCCGGTATATAGGTCCGCGCGCCATATAGGCCACCATTTGCGGATCCGAACTCCTTCGAGGTCAAAAAGTAGACCCGGCAGAGCTCGTTGAGCCCAAGGGTGAGAAGCGCATAGTAGAATCCGTCGAGCCGCGTGGCCGGCAGGGCGATGATCCCGCCGAAGACGAGCCCCACCAGTGCGCCGATCGGCGGCAGCAGCCACCAGGGCACGGCAAACTTGACCGCAAGCAGAGCCGTAGCGAACGCGGCGGTCCCGACCACTGCATAAGTGGCGAGCGAAAAGACGCCCGCAGTGCCCATGATGAGCATCCAGCACAGGCTGATGGCCGAATAAATGCCGAACGTGGCTCCCGCCGTCAGCAGCGTGTTCTGCAGGTCCCCGGGCGTGAATAGAGGAGCGATCGCCAGCGCAAGAAGCCCCAACATCCACCAGATGGGCCGCTTGTCGACGATCGTCTTCTCGGCGCGCAACGTCTTGGGATTGTAATCTCCGCGCACGCGAAGCACCCGGCGGCGCGTCGGCCAGTAGCGAAGTCGATTCCACATCGTTTCGCCATGCCCCGGCCACTTGTAGTAATAGCGCAGGCGGCCGACCGGCTTCAGCTCCGTTCTCGACTGGTGCGTATTTTCCCAGACCTCCTGATGGCTCAGGAACGGAATGGTCGGAAGCTCTTCGACGTCGCGCTTGCCGCCCCATACGAAGAGCGGATTGCGCCATTTGATGCCGCCATCAATGGACATGGCTCAGGCCTCCCTCGCCTTGTCGAGCAGCCCGGCGATGCCGCGCGGACGGACCAAGAGAATGACGATGATCACGACGAACTGGGTGATGAGAACATAGCGGCCGCCAATCGACATGCCTGTCACCGCCTCGTTAAGGCCGAGCACGACCGCGGCAATGACGGCGCCACGGACGCTGCCAAGCCCGCCGCAAAGCGCAATGCTGACGCCCTTGATCATCGGCATCAGCCCGCCGAACGGTGAGATGTAGTAGGTCTGGGAGAGCAGAACCGCCGCGAGGCCTGCCAATCCGCCGGTGATGCCCATGACGTAGAAGGAGGTTCGCCGAACGCCGATGCCGACGATGGATGCCGCATGAGGATTCATCATCATGGCTCGTATTTCGAGGCCTCGGCGGCTCGATTGCATCCATCTGAGAACGACCGCCAATATCAGAATGGAAGTCACTACGTTCCCGATCTTATCCGCCGTGAAGACCGCGCCCGATAAGGATACCGACCAGTTGCCGAAGATCTCCGGCAGATTCTTCGACCGCGGACCGAACCACCAGAGCAGGAATTGCGTACCGATTAGATTGATCGCGAGCGTCGCAATGAGACCCCGGATGGTGAAATTCGGCTTGTCGTGGATCGGTATGAACCCGATCGCACAAATGACTACACCCCCGAGCGCGCCGGAGAGGATGCCCGCGGCCAGCACTGCCGGCCCCCAGGTGGAGACATGCTGAGCGAACAGCCAGGCGCCATAACCAGCGAATGCGAATATGAAGCCATAGGAGAGGTTGAGCAGGCCGAGGCTCGACCACGTGATCGAAATTCCGATCGCGAGCGTGCCGTAGATGCACGCAAGGATGATGGTGTTGCTGACGATGAACCAGATATCCACGCTTTAAGCCTTTCGATAAGCGTTCAACGCGAGAGCCGCCGAGGCCTCACCCTTGAGCTTGCCGACGTGCATCCCGATGACACGATCGACCCGTCCCTCCAGCAGCGCGACGTTCTGCTCCGCAATGATCATGGCGGCATTTCCGAGTTCGACCGCCATCAACGCGTTGATCACGCTCTTGCCGATCTTGGGCGCCAGCCCTAGCGATGGCTCGTCTACAAGGAAGAGCGACGCATCGGTCATCAGGCCTCGGCCGATCGACACCATGCGCCGTTCGCCGCCCGACAGGCGCCCGACGGGTACGTCCATCAGCTTCCGCAACGGTGGAAATATCTCCAGGATGCGGAGCTTACGGGCGCCACGATCGCGCCAGGCCGCCGCAGTGTAGGCCCCGGAATCGAGATGCTCCTCGACCGTCAGGCCGTGGAAGATCTCGTCGCCTTGCGGAATCAACGCCAATCCCGCGCGCACGATCTCGTGGGTGTAGCGTCCTGGCCCCTGGCTCCTCGTGCGACCAACCTCCCTGCCGTTCAGCTTGATCGAGCCGCGCTGCCAGCCCGTGAGTCCGGCGATTGCGTAGAACAAAGTCGACTTGCCGTGGCCGTTCAGGCCGACGATTCCGATCCGCTCTCCGCACTGAACGACGAGATCGAGATCGTGGATGACCCGAACCGGCCCATAGCCGGCGGACAATCCTTTGACGTTTAGGACCTCGCGCTGCGGCTGACGCGCCGGACTGCCCGGCAAATGGCTGCTTACGGAAATATTCATCCCTCGGCCTCTTCGCTGAAATCCTCGAAGTAGGCCGCGTGCACCTTCGGATCCGCCATGACTTCGTCCATCAGCCCCTCGGAGATGACCTCCCCGGCATCCATCACCAGAATGCGATCGGCGATCGTTCCCAGGAGCTCGATGCGGTGCTCGACGATCAGGATCGCGATGTTCATTTCCTTGGCGAGGATGCGCAGCAACGTGTCGATCTCGTCGACTTCCGAATTGATCAGGCCCGCCGCCGGCTCATCCAGCAGCAACAACGACGGCCGACGCATCAGCAGGCAAGCCAGCAGCAATTTGCGCCGGTTGAAGGTCTCGAGCTGCGTCGCCGAAATGTCTTCGCTGATTTTCAGACCGACGAGGTCAGCGCCATACTCGGCATCGAATTTGGTGAGGAATGGCCAATAGGCCTGGCGCGCCGCCTTGAACGTCTCGCCAACGGTCAACTCGTCAGGAACGACCGGCGTCTGGAATGTGCGGCCGATCCCCAAGCGCGAGCGGGAATACAACGGCAAGCCCGTAACATTCGCACCCTTGAACCACACCGAGCCACTCTTCGGAGGCATCCGCCCGGACAGGATTTCAAACAGGCTGGTCTTGCCCGCGCCGTTCGGTCCGATGATGCCCAGCACTTCCCCGGCTTCGACCTGCAAGTTGATATCGCGGAGGATCTCGCGCCCCCCGAGATCGAGCGCGATGCCGCTGCAAGAGAACAGGACGGGCTTTCCGCCCTGTTCAGCCGTAACGTTTCGGGAGAGTTGTCTGAGCATTAGCTCCACCACGGTGCGGAGATCAGCTTCGTTTCCGAAACCGGACCGGGATAGACGATCTTGTGCGCGCCACCCTGGATCTGGACGTAGAGTTGCGCGACGCCGGCCTCGAGCTTGCGAGCCTGCAATTCGTCGCCTCCATTGTCGGGGAAATGGAGTGCCTCCTGATATGGGTTGCCCATATCGACGTAGCCGCAAACGCCGCGCTGCGGGTTAGCCCGGATCCAGTCGCAGACCTCGCCGAACTTTCGGGGATCGCCGACCGCTTCCCAGGCTTTCTTGAGGTAATAGGTCTGATCGTACGCAATGCCGGTATAGGCGAGCCCCGCGATGCCGGGGAAACGCTTCTTGTACTTCTCCCTGTAGGCGAGACCTCTCTCGTCACCATAAATGCCCATGGTCGTGCCCCAGACGAATCCGTTCGCCGCCGACCCGGCTAGCTCGAGGAATTCCGGTTGCGACGGACCGTACTGGAGATAGACGAGCGAGTCGCGCACCGGGCTTGCCATGAACTGCTTGCAGAAAGCGGCGTATTCAGCGGCCACCCAATGGTCAACCATGATCGCGGCGGCATCGACTTCCTTCATCTCGCGAATGACCGGCGCCCAGTCCTGCACGGGATATTGGATATCGGTGATCCGGGCGACTTCGAACTTGCCGCGCCGCTTGATCTCTTCCTGGGCGGCACGCGATATCGTTTGGCAATAGCCGATCTGCTCCTGAATGATATGAACCTTGCGGTTCTTCGGCTTCCAGACGCCCCGCTGCTCCTCGTCCTCAAGCCAGAGTGCGTAGTTCCATCCGTAGTTCACTTCGGATGGACAGAACTGGAAGATGTGGCTGTATTTATCCGGCTGCGCTTTGACGGCAGAGGTGCCGGCGCGCTGCGCGTTGCCGTTGATGTAGGGGCATTTGTACTTCACGGTCGCGTCCATTGCCGGCAACGGGACCAGCGTAAAGGCAAAGGAGATCGCGTCGACCTTGGCGTCCACGCAGGCGGCAAGCGCCTGCTTGGAGGATTCCGGCGACAGAACATTCATGTCCGTCGTGAACAGCTTCAGCGGCCTGCCAAGGATGCCGCCAGCGGCGTTGATCTCCTCCATAGCCAGCGTCGTACCGTTCAGAAAGTCCTGATGATCCGCAACGCCGGCAGCTGCGGTTTGGCAGTAAGGAACGCCAAGAATGATCGGCTGGGCGGCAGATGCTGTCCGTCCAACGAATGGTGCGGCGACGGCCGCGCCGATGCCCGCGGTCACTGAACGTCTGGTGAGTTGGGAAACCATCTGAGCAACCTCTCCTGCAATCGAGCGCGCAAGTCCTCGGCACCGCGACGGGGACCCGGCCGGATTTCCTGTTGGGCTAAGACGGCGCGGTCAGGCGACGTCGAGTGATAGCGGGCCTCGTTCCGCATCCCACAGCCTGGGACGGTGGATCCGGCCGAACCGCATGGATCAGAGCCTCCATTTTCTGCCGATTTTCAGCAATACGTCAGCTGACCGATTTTGGAGCCGGTCCGGCGCGGAGCGATCCAGAACTACGGTGCGGGCGCGAACAGGGCTCGGGTGGCCAGCTGCGCAGCAAGCCAAGCCCAGATTTTCATCAGTCGAGAGCGCTGCAGGCCTCTTGCGTCAGAATTGCTGGCCCTGAATGAGGCGAAGTGTGACACTGCTTTGACTAAAGGAGCGATCGCCTCTAACATGCAATTGCAGCTTTCACCTCGGCTGACTTCGATCCAGGACGGTCGGGATCAGCAGAGCGAATGGCCACTGTCGCGATGTGACATCTCGATTGGTTGGCGCGGTCCTTGCTCTTGGACCGCGGAGGTCTCCGCAATACCGCCGGGCTAACGGACTGTTAGCGGCCAAGAAGAAGATTCGATCACGAACCGTCGGCAAGATCTTTCACGAGCTGGAGGCTCACCGTGAAATCGGCAGCGATCGACCATACGATTTCAGCAACCCTACGGCTCGACACACCGGCGGCAGCCCTGAATGATCAGATCATCGATCAGGCGACGCAGGTGACCCGTTTGTTACGCGAGTTCGTGAGGAGCGAGGCGATCGCGCTGGTCGCGATGGATCCGAGTTCTCGAACCCATCGCACTCTGGCCGCCGACGGGTACACGGACAGAACAATGTCCTACGTGCTCGACGGATTCCCTAACTCGTGCCCGGCCTACGCCATCGCGCGCGAGAAGGACACGCACTCGATGCGCTGGCGAGACTTCAAGCGCAACTGGAATCTCTATCTGCCGGACACGTTCACCGCTCAGGAATACCTGATCCCGGATGGATTCAAGGAAGGCTCGACGATGTGCTTGCGCGTCGCGGATGGCCGCTACATCGGGGCAATCCACATGAGCTGGTCCAAAGAAGCGCACGCAAAGGACGAGCACCGCGAGATGACGGAGCGCTTCCGCCCGATTCTGCTGAACATCTGCGATCAGCTCAGGACGCCACAGCTTCTGGCCGACGAGCTGGCGCCAGGCTCCTACGCGATCGCCGTCTCGCCGAACGGCTTTGCATTTCACCTCCCCAATCGCAGTCCGGGGCCACATCTCGGCGAGGGCGGAGAGCTTCGCCGGCTCGTGCTGGAGAAGGCGAAGTCCGCCAGAGCTCAACGGTTTGTCTGGCCGGACGAGGCCGGCCGCTGCCACCAGGTCACGGTCACCCCCTGCCGCGGAAATATCCTCCTCATCACTGAGCAATGCATTCGCTGGCCGTATAATCTCTCGCTCCGGGAGATTCAGATCCTGCATCTCGTGACCAGCGGCGCTTCAAATCCCAACATCGCCGAGCAACTCTTCGTGTCGCCCCGCACGGTCTCCACGCATATCGAGCACATCCTCGCAAAGATGAGCTGCGACTCGCGCACGCGACTGGCGGCACTTGCGGTGTCCGAAGGACTGCTGCTGGCGGAGTCCCCTTCCCGACGATCTCGGAACCTCGCCGGCCATTGACCGGCCGCGACGACGTCAACCGGAAGGCGCGTCTTGCGTGGGCGCGTCCTTCAGAAGCAGCACGAGCCCCGCGGCCACGAGGCAGGCAAGGCCAACGCAGGCAAATCCGACCGCATAGACTGCGAGGCCAAGGGCTCCGACCCCAGCAGAGGTAATGGTGGCCCCTGCCAGGTGAGCTACCGTC
Organism: Bradyrhizobium sp. SHOUNA76; assembly: GCF_023006445.1. Lineage (NCBI taxonomy): Bacteria > Pseudomonadati > Pseudomonadota > Alphaproteobacteria > Hyphomicrobiales > Nitrobacteraceae > Bradyrhizobium > Bradyrhizobium sp. SHOUNA76. The sequence continues at coordinate 4,146 of NZ_JALBHA010000011.1, read as the reverse complement.
ATCCAACCCATCGCTCCGCCGACGCGGTGCCTGCCGAGATTTTCGGACATCAGCCTGACGAGCGCAGGGAACGTCAGTGCCGCATCGAGGCCATAGAGCGCGCCGAATCGGGCTAATTCGACAAGGCTGAAGCCGGTGAATGGAAGCCAGAGCAAGAGAAGCGCGCGGACCACGAAGTAGACCGCCAGCAGCGTTTGCGCGGGATAACGATCCGCCAGATATCCGCTGACCATGCTTCCGATCGCACCGCCGACCACAACGATGGCCAATACGTCGGCGCTGGATGAGAGGCTGAGACCCGCGCCCATGCAGAGCATTCCGAGCCGGCCGTCGATCAAGCCGGATGTCGAGGCGCCACAGATGCAGAAGATCGCGGCGAGGGCCCAGAACCGCCAGTTCTTCGCCTTTGCGTATCGGTTGGGCTTAAGATCTTGTGGAGTGGCTCCTCGTCCGGATACTGGGACAAGAGCGACTGCGAAGGCCGTGGCCAGCACGCCGACAGCAGCAGCCTGAAACACGAAGAACCAATCGAGCGCATCGACCGCGCGCGATGCCAGCAGCAGTCCCGCCGCCGATCCCAGCAACTGCATCGACGCCAGGAGGCCGAAGCGTGTGCCGCAATGCGCCGCACCGCCACGACACCCGATCATCGCACCCAGAAGGGAGGCACTCAGGGAGCCACTGAAACCAACGCCAAGCCCCCAAGCCACCGCGAGGTGCCATGGCGACGTCGCGCGCGTCGTCGATGCAAGCGATAGCGCAAGGAGAACCAGACTGGCGACCAGCGGCGATCGAATGCCCCATCGTTCGAGGCCATGCGCCGCGAACGGCGATGCGCATGCGGAGACTGCGATGCCGAGCGTAATTGGCCAAGCGACGTCGAAGCTTTGCCATCCCATGTCTCGCTGGATGGGGACGGCCAGTAACGCAGGGAGGACGCGCGCGGCCGAGCCTGCAAAGATCGCGAAAGCGACAATCGCAGGGGCCATCGACCTGGAGTGCGTTGCCCGTCCAACCGAGGAGAGGCGACCGGCCCACGATGCCGGTCGGACGAACTGCGATGCAACGGGTCCGGCGGCGAGCCGTGCCCTACTCGGCGGCCTGCGCATGACAACTCGCGGCGTTCCTGTCGGGCGCGAGATCGATGCCGGGATTGCGATCGAAAAAGCCGCTGGGCATCAGCTTGAAGCCGGTGAAGATGCAGGGTTGAACGGGAAAATCTTCGGGACGGACTTGATGGTGAAGACCGAAGACGTGCCAGAGCACGATATCGGTGTTCTCGATATTCCGGTTTTTCGCGACGAAATCGGCGACGCCACCACTGCCGTCCGAATGATTCATGTGTTCGCCAGCCGGATATCGCTCTTCGGGATCGAACGCCGTCACCCACAACTGGTTCTTGATGAAATTCGACCGCCTGCCCGACGGCGACTCCTGATGGATGAATGGCGTCACTGGATGGCTGGCCTCGAGCTTATAGCCCGTCGGCATGCCGACCCAATTCTTGCGATTGGGGTTTACAACCTTCCAGGCACGATGCGTGGCCGGGTTCACCTGGCGGCACCCGCCAAGCTCGGTCTTGAGAACCGTCTCCTCCTCGTAGAAGCCGTTGCCATAGGCATTGTCCGGTCCCCACGGATCGGCCCGCGTGTTGAGCTCGACGACACTGTTGTCGTCACCATCGATGTTCATGTCCAGGCGAGCACAGAATATATGCTGGTGGATATGACCGACAACGCCGGGGGCGACCTCCTTGCCGTATTTGCCGGGCTGGCCTGGATGGCAGGCGGCTGTGTTGATGATGCCGGTCGCCTTGAGCTCGAACTGGATCGAGCCGTCCGTATGGAAGTACCAGAACAGGCCATATTCGTAGTTGGCGACCGTCGCGATGCACGAAATAACCAGCCTGCGCGCCCGGCGCGACTCGACGTTATTGGACCGGAAATCCCAGTGCTTCCAGAGCAATCCCGCATCTTCCTCATGGATGCAGATGGCATTTTCGATTGTTGTGACGCTGCCATCCATGTTCGTGAGGTGAGCGTCGAGATATTCGATCGCACCAAGACAATCGCAGCCGAGCTTCAGTGAATTGGCCAGCTTGCCGATCCCGTACTCGCCGATGTCAAAGACGTTCTTGCGGAAATGCCCTTTGTCGGTCGTCCCATACGGCACGACCATTTCGACCAAGGACGCGCGATGGGCGATTGGTCGGCCGTCGCAACTGATATCGTGCAAGGTCAGACCTTCGCGGGAATTGAATCCAACCAAAACTGACCAGCGATCCCAAGTCAGCCGATGCCCGTCGAGCTTAAATGACACCCCTTCAGGCTGCACGATGTTGAGCGGCTTATACGGAGCTCGCGGGTTCTTGATAAACTCCGCTTCATAATTCACCTCGGCGGCTGGGATCGGAATGATCTCATGATCATCAACGCGGATGATTTCGTAGGTCTTGATATCCACAACCGCGTTGAGTCCACCGATAGGGTGCGCGTAGAGATTGTCGTTCTCTCGTAGACGCACCCACGCGAAAACGTGAGCCAAATAGCGACCGTCCTCCCCCGGAATGCCGAAATTTCCAGCCGACCAGGGATCGATGCAAACAAGCGACATGTCGTCGATGCCACGCTGCTTACAGGCAGCAATGAACCGGTGGTCTGCGCGCACGGCATCTTCGATAGCGGTAAACTGCTCGAGTTGGATCATTGGCTTGGCAATCGGGAGATGCCTCGATGAGAGCACCTTCTCATCCGTCAGCGACACCGTGAGACGCCAGATGCCGTCCTCCTTGACTTTGAAAAGATTGACGCGCGCTGCTCTCGGGATTGGATTCCCGCTCTTGTATTGACGGACGACTGACTTTTCAGGTTCGAGTAACTCGATAGTTTCGAACAGGAAATCTCGGCCGTACTGGGGATGGCTACGGACTACCTCCACAACTGTACGAATCTCTGCTGCGGTCAAAGGATCCAGAGGATGGCGCACCTCATCCACTTGCTCGCTTTTCGACGCGCAAGAGCAGGATGACTCGGAAGCGGCTTTGTCCATACGCAATTTCCCCAAAAGTACCGCCCGTGGCTTTAAAGCCCAGAGGCTTGTTCAGACATTTGCGATCGCTGTCCGGACCTGCCGGTCGCTCTGGATGGACCGGGGCCATCGCATCTCCATGCTTTCTTGCCCACATGCCCTACGCAATACGTCAGTTGACCGATTCAACCGATCCCACCGTGATGTTATGACGGCTGCCATTTTGCGGGCGATCTGCCCTATCAAACCGGTTCGTATGCAATAGGGAAAACCGTGCAGAACCCTTACGACGTCGGCCTTGACAAGAACCCAGCCAACTACGTGCCGCTGAGCCCGCTGAGCTTCCTCGCGCGCAGCGCCGCCGTCTATCCCGATCATGTCAGCACGGTCTATGAGGGGCGCAGCTTCACGTGGGCTGAGACCTATGAGCGCTGCAAGCGTTTTGCGTCCTGGCTCGCGCGCAAGGGCATCGGCGTCGGCGACACCGTTGCGGCGATGCTGCCGAACATCCCGGCGATGAACGAGGCGCATTTCGCCGTGCCCATGACGGGCGCCGTGCTCAACGCGCTGAACATCCGTCTCGATGCGCCCTCGATCGCGTTCCAGCTTGATCATGGCGGCGCGAAGATCATTCTGGTCGATCCCGAGTTTTCAGGCGTCATCACCGACGCGCTGGCGCAGATGACGGGGCCCAAGCCGCTGGTGGTCGACGTCGACGACGCCTCGTTCAAGGGCGGCGAGCGCATCGGCGAGATCGAATACGAAGCGGCGGTCGCGCAAGGCGATCCAGGCTTCACGGCGATCACGCCGAGCGACGAATGGGACGCCATCGCGCTGAGCTACACCTCAGGCACGACAGGCAATCCCAAGGGCGTCGTGACCCATCATCGCGGCGCCTATCTCAATGCCGTCAGCAATATCCTCGCCGGCAATCTCGGCCAGCATCCGGTCTATCTCTGGACGCTGCCGATGTTCCACTGCAACGGCTGGTGCTTTCCCTGGACCATTGCGGCGTCAGCCGGCATCAACGTCTGCCTGCGCAAGGTCGAGCCGACCAGAATCTTCGAGCTGATCAGGCAGCATGGCGTCACCCACATGTGCGGCGCGCCGATCGTCTAC
>NZ_JALBHA010000119.1:0-14464 GCF_023006445.1 Bradyrhizobium sp. SHOUNA76 | reverse complement strand
GAGGAATGCCAGGCCGCGGTCGAGGCGGGCCAGGGCATCCGACGGATCGAGGCGGACCGCCGTGTTGTAACTCAGGATGGCGCGATCGAGATCGCCGGTGGCGGCGAGCGCGAGACCGCGCTGGTGATAGGGCGCAGCAAGCTTCGGATCATGCGCGATCGCCTCGTCATAGTCGGCGATGGCGAGCGCGAGATCGCCGTTCTGACGACGCGCGAGCGCGCGCTCGCGATAGAGCGAGGCGCGGTTGGGATTGAGGTGAATGGCCTCGTCGAAATCGGCCATCGCCCGCCTGAAGTCGCCATGGCGCAGCGCGATCCGACCGCGCCCCTCATAGGCAAAGGCGATCAGCGAGCCGCGCAACGGCGAGAAGCCGATCACGGCCGAGCAGATGTCGGGATCGTCCTCGTCACCGCAATTGACGACCATGTGCGTGGACAGGCCGACAAGTACGCACATGACGATCAGCAATGGTACGGCAGTTCTGGTCATCTTCGACGGTGTCCGGCATAGGGCCGGCCACGCATCCCCTTTCGAAGTTGGTCTCGCCGAGGTGTTAACACCGGCTCCGGCGATCCAGTGTGCGCCAGGTCACAAAGCGGGATGCAAAATTCCAGCCGGTTTCGTTTCAGCCCCAAGGACCACGTGAAGGACCACGTGAAGACGAGCGGCCCCACGGGCCGCGAGGCGGATAGTTCTCGTTGGCGCCGACCGACGGCGCCGCCTGCGTGCCGAGTTCGGCAGCGAGCTCGCGCAGCGCGGCGATGCGGTTCTGTGTCGAGGGATGGGTGGCGAACAGATTGTCCACACCGTGGCCCGACAGCGGATTGATGATGAACATGTGCGCGGTCGCGGGATTTCGCTCGGCCTCATAGTTCGGCACCTGATGCGCGGCGCCCTCGATCTTCACCAGCGCGGAGGCCAGCCACATCGGTTGTCCCGCGATGCGCGCACCGAGATTGTCCGCGGCATATTCACGGGTCCGGCTGATCGCCATCTGCACCAGCATGGCGCCCAGCGGGGCGAGGATCATCATCAGGATCGAGCCGACGATGCCCGGACCGTTGTTGTTGTCGCGATTGCCGCCGAAGAACATGCCGAACTGGGCGAGCATGGAGATCGCGCCCGCAATGGTCGCGGTGATGGTCATCAGCAGCGTGTCATGATTCTTGATATGAGCGAGCTCGTGCGCAATCACGCCGGCGAGCTCCTCGCGGTTGAGCTGGTTCATCAGCCCGGTGGTGACGGCGACGGCCGCGTTTTCCGGATTGCGGCCGGTCGCGAACGCGTTGGGCTGCATCTCGTCCATCAGGAACACGCGCGGCATCGGCAGGCCCGCACGGCCCGCAAGTTCCGCGACCAGCCCGATCAGCTCCGGCGCGGTCGAACGATCGACCTCATGGGCGCCGTACATGGAGAGCACCATGCGGTCGGAGTTCCAGTAGGTGAAAAGATTGGTCGCAGCGGCAATAACCAGCGCGATCACGGCGCCGGAGGCACCACCGATCAGATAGCCGACGCCCATGAACAGGGCAGTCAGGCCTGCAAGCAGCATTGCGGTACGAAGATAGTTCATGGCCGTCTCCTGGGGCGGCCGCGGGCGAACCTTCGGCCGGCTCCCACGAAGTATGAATGCGGTCGGCGACCGCAAGGTTCGTGCGTCGCCGGGCCGCATATTCACAGCAGTGCGGTCAGCCTTTCCCCCGCCGCTAAACATTGACCGGGATTTGCGCAAAAACGAGCGCGGACGCTTAGCAACCTGGAAAGCGCAGCTTCGGCTTAATACACGGTAACCGGGCACGGCGCGCGGTTCTCGCGCATTGACCGGTCCCGTTGGCATCTCGTCAGCAAGGTGACCGTCATGATGGACCGCTCGCGCGCCGCTTCCGTCGATCCCGCATCCATTCCCTCCCCTAACGAGAGCAAGACTGACGCGAAAGGCTTGCAGGAGGCGCTGCACGAGCAGCTGTTCGCCAATGACGAGCCCGGCCACGCAGCCGACGGGCAAACGACGCCAGAATCTGGGCGGCATTGGTTACATCTGCAGCGCGGCGCCAAGATCGCCATTGGGCTCGCCGTCATCGCCGTGTTCGGCTGGCTGCCGCTGCGCGCGATCTGGGAAAACTCGAGCGTCGAGGCCGTTCTGAATTCCCGCCTCGTCACGTTGCGCACGCCCATCGGTGGCCGTGTCTCGGCCGCCCAGCGCGTGACCGATCAGGCCAAGTTAGATGCCAGAACCGTCGTCCTGCGCGTCGTCAATTCGCGCGGGGATCGCACCCGGCTCGATGATCTCCGGCGGCAGAAGTCGCGCCTCGAGAACGAGCGGCCGAGCCTTGCTGCCAAGCTCGCCTTGGCACAGGCCGCGCAAAAGGACTTGGCGCGGCAGGCAGCCCAATTCCGCGACGGACGCGTGCTCCAACTCGAGGCCCGCATCGCCGAGATCCAGACCTCGATCGAGGCGGCGGCGGCGCGGCGGGACGAAGCCAGTGCCGCCGTCGACCGCGCATCTTCGCTGGCGAAATCCGGCAATGTCTCGACCGTCGAGCTGGCGCGGTTGACGCGCGAGCTCTCCGTGTCGCAACAGACCGAGCTCGGCGCGCGCAAGCGGCTGGATGCCGCCAAAGTCGAGCTCACCGCGGCGCAGAACGGCTCGTTCCTCGGCGACAGCTACAATGACCGGCCAAGTTCGGTGCAGCGCGAGGAGGAGATGCGCCAGCGTGCCGGCGACCTCGAAGCCGATCTGGCGCGCACCGACACCGAGATCGCCTGGCTCGCCAACGAAATCATCATCGAGGAGGTCCGCTTCGCCGATCTGTCTGAAGCCGACATCACGACACCCGTCGCGGGGCGCGTCTGGGAGATGATGACCTCACCCGGTGAGGACGTGCAGGCCGGCCAGCCCCTGCTCAAGGTGCTCGATTGCAGCGGTGCCGTCATCACCGCCAACGTCACCGAGAGCGTCTACAACCGCTTGCAGCTCGGCGATCGCGCGACGTTCGAGCCGAATGATGGCGGTGAGCCGATCTCCGGCACCGTGGTCAACCTGACCGGCGCCGCCGGTGCGCCCGCCAATCTCGCCATCAATCCGGATGCGCTGAGCAAGGAGCCTTATCGCGTGACCGTGGCCTCGCGCGATGCGGCGGCCCGCGCCTGCACCGTGGGACGTACCGGCCGCGTCGTGTTTGCCCGGAACGAGACCGCGCCGTGATGATGGCGCTGACGCCCGGCCTGATCGCACTCGGCGCCTTCATGGCGATCGTGCCGCTGCTCAGGCGCGACAGCACGATGGCCCGCTCGTTGCTGGCCATCGTGGCGGTGGCCTTGCTGCTGCGCTATCTCTATTGGCGCATCACGTCGACGCTTCCGCCGCCGCATCTGACTGTCGATGCCGCGATCGGCTACCCCTTCATGCTGCTGGAAGCGGCCTCGCTGGTCGCGGTCGCGTTGTCGTTGCTGTTCCTGAGCCGGACGCGTGACCGCACCGGCGCAGCGAAGATCGACGGCCGTGCCACCAATCCGGACGCGCCGCTGATCGACGTCTTCATCTGCACCTACAACGAGGAACGATCGATCCTCGAGCGCACGATCATCGGCGCGACCGGCATGGCGTACGGCCATTACCGCGTCTGGGTGCTCGACGACGGAAGGCGGCCCTGGCTGCGTCGGCTTTCGGCCGAGCTCGGCTGCCATTATCTCACGCGGCCCGACAACCACCACGCCAAGGCCGGCAACATCAATCACGCGCTCAAGCACGTCGGCGCCCTGCCGGAGCGGCCGGAATTCGTTGCCATTCTCGATGCGGACTTCGTGCCGCGGCCCGACTTCCTCGCGCGCACCGTCTCGCTCATGGACGATGTTTCGGTCGGCGTAGTGCAGACCCCGCAGCATTTCATCAACCCAGACCCGATCCAGACCAACCTCGCCGCGACCGACGTCTGGCCCGACGAGCAGCGGTTTTTCTTCGACATCCTGCTGCCGGCCAAGGACGCCTGGGGCGTCGCATTTTGCTGCGGGACCTCGTCGCTCATCCGCTATTCCGGGCTGGTGCAGATCGGCGGATTTCCGACCGATTCGGTGACGGAAGACTACCTCGTCACCCTTCGCTTGAGGGAACACGGCCTCAATACGATCTATCTCAACGAGCGGCTGACGATCGGGCTCGCGCCGGAGGGGCTGAAGGAATACATCACCCAGCGCGCCCGCTGGTGCCTCGGCCTGATGCAAATCGTGCGCGGCCGCAGCGGACCGCTGTCTCAGGATTCGAAGCTGTCCTTCATCGACCGCCTCTCGCTGGTCGACGCCTTCATGAGCTGGTCCGCGGTCTACACCTCGAAGGTAGCGGGCCTGGTGGTGCCCTGGCTGTTCCTGCTGTTCGGCATCAAGGCGGTCCGGGCCGACCTCACCGAGCTGTTGCGCGTCTTTCTGCCGTTCTATGTCTGGAATGGCCTCAGCATGGCCTGGCTGTCGCGCGGCCGCTCGCTCGCGATGATGAGCGACGTGTCGCAGCTCATCGCGGCGCCCGCCGTGCTCAAGGCGGTGGCAGCCGGCCTGTTGAAGCCGAAAGGCCACAAGTTCAAGGTCACCGCGAAAGGCGGCGACCGTAACCGGCGATTTGTCGAATGGCCGCTGCTGCGGCTCTATGGCGGCGCGCTTTTCATCACGCTCGCGGCCATCGCCTATGCCTTCATCCTGCACCTGCGCGGCGAGAACATCGCCTATGGCGGACTGGCCCTGGCCTGGAGCCTCTACAACGCGGTCATCCTCACCGTGGTCTGCTTCGTCTGCATCGAGCAGCCGCGCAAGCGCAAGGCGGAGCGGTTCAGCCGCAGTGAGACGGTCCTGCTGCGACAGGACGGCAGGACGCATCTCGCCCGGCTCGCCGACATCTCCATCACGGGCGCCCGCCTGATCGATCCGGATCCGCCGGCGCCGGGCAGCACGATCGAATGCCGGATCTATGGCCGCCCGATCGCGGCCATCGTGGTGCGGCGGACCACGGACGGCTTCGCCGTGCGGTTCGAGGAAGGCATGGATACGCGCGTGCACGCGATCAGGGCGTTCTATGCCGGCGAATATGTTCGCGCCTTTCGGGGCGTCAGGGCGCTCCCGGTCGGGAAAGCGCTGTTGATGCGGCTGTTCGGCTAGGGTCCCGCCCGACATCCGCGCGCGTTCCCTGCTGACAGAGCATGAAGGGATGGCCTGAGACTGTCACTTCACCTAAACTTCAGGCGAATCCACGCCTGCCCTCCCGCCGGAACCCCTATGGTCCAGACCCGATTTCTGATCGCGGCCGTCGCACTTCTTGCATGCGCTGCCACCGCCTCCGCCCAAATGCTTCCACCTCCCGCCAAGCCGGCAGCGCCCAAGGCACCCTCGCCGCGCGCGGCCTCTTGCCACAACGGCGCGAGCTTCGATCGCTTCCTGGCCGACGTGAAGAGCCAAGCGGTGGCTGCAGGTGTGTCGCAGCGGACGATCGCGGAGACCTCGCCCTATCTCGTCTACGACCAGGGCATCGTCAATCGCGACCGCGGCCAGCGCGTGTTCGGCCAGCTCTTCACCGAATTCGCCGGCCGCATGGCGGCGCCCTATCGGATGCAGAACGGCCAGCAGCACATCAAGCAACACGCTGCCGCGTTCGCGCGCGCCGAGAAGGAATATGGCGTCCCGCCGGCGGTGATCGCCGCGTTCTGGGGGCTGGAGAGCGACTTCGGCGCCAACATGGGCAATCTGCCGACGCTGAAATCGCTGGTGTCGCTCGCCTATGACTGCCGCCGCTCAGAGATGTTCGTGGGCGAGACCATCGCCGCGCTCAAGATCATCGACCGCGGCGATCTGCATCCCGACGAGATGATCGGCTCCTGGGCCGGCGAGCTCGGGCAGACGCAATTCCTGCCTGTGCATTACGTCAACTACGCCGTCGACTATGACGGCGACGGACGACGGGACCTGTTGCGCTCGCCGGCCGACGTGATCGGCTCGACCGCGAACTACATTGCCAACGGCTTGAAATGGCGGCGCGGCGAGCCGTGGCTGGAAGAGATCAAGGTGCCGCCGAATCTACCCTGGGATAAGACCGATCTCACGGTGAAAGAGCCACGCTCGACATGGGCGCAGCTCGGGGTCACCTATCCCGACGGCCGTCCCTTGCCGAACGACAATCTCGCGGCGTCCGTGTTGCTGCCGATGGGGCGCTTTGGGCCGGCCTTCATGGCCTATGCGAATTTCGCGGCCTATACCGAGTGGAATAACTCGCTGATCTATTCGACCACTGCGGGCTATCTCGCCTCGCGCATTGCGGGTGCCGCGCCGCTGCGCAAGCCGGCGGCGCCGGTGGCGCAATTGCCATTCAACGAGCTAAAAGAATTGCAGCAGTTGCTGATGCGCGCCAGCTTCAATGTCGGCAAGGTCGACGGCGTGCTAGGCCAGCAGAGCCGCGCCGCCGTGAAGGCGATGCAGATCAAGTTCGGCCTGCCTGCGGATTCCTGGCCGACCGCGGAGCTGCTGGCGCGCATGCGCGGCGGCACGGCACAGGCGCAGCCCCAGACAACGATTCGGTAGAATTTTCGCATCGCACAAGCCGCTCCCGCGATTGTATTTTCCCATGAGGCTCCCATGTGAGTGGCTCAGGTTTTCTCCTGAGATTTCCCATTCACAAGCGAGCATCACATGTCCTTCTACGACGCAGCCGTCCCCGCCTATTTGCAAATGCTGAACAGCGTGACCGGGTTGCTCACCAAAGCCGAGGCGCATTGCGCGGCCAAGAAGATCGACCCCAGCGTCCTGCTCGGCTCGCGTCTCTTCCCGGACATGCTGCCACTGTCGAAGCAGGTCCAGCTCGTCACCGATTTCGCCGCCAAAGGCTGTGCCCGGCTGACCCATAGCGAAGTGCCCTCGACGTCCGACACCGAGACCAGCTTTGCGGAATTGAAGCAGCGGCTGGCAAAGACGATCGACTACGTGAAGTCGTTGAAGCCGGAGCAGTTCGAGGGTGCCGATACCAAGGACGTCACCTTCCCGGCCGGACCGGACAAATCCATCACGATGAAGGGCCAGCAATTCCTGAGCGCGTTCTCGCTGCCGAACTTCTATTTCCACGCCGCGACCGCCCACGGCATTTTGCGCCACAACGGCGTCGAGATCGGCAAGCGCGATTTCATGGGCGCGAACTGATTTGCAAAATTGCACGGCCGTGTAGCGGAATTCTCCTGCCGCGGCCGAAATTGCACATGAATTATGCTACGCGGCCTTGCCGCGTAGCTCGCCTGCACTTTGAGTATGGCTCCGCCCTTGCGCCTGATGTCGCGATGCACAACTGTTCCAGACCTCTCACCGCTGGAAACATTACCAATGAGCCGTCCAACCAAATTGTTTGAGACCTATAAGCTCGGTCCGATCACGCTTGCGAACCGTTTCGTGATGGCGCCGCTGACGCGCAATCGCGCCGCGCCCGGCACGTTCGTGCCTGGCACGCTCGCCGCCGACTATTACGGCCAGCGCGCCTCCGCAGGGCTTCTGATCACCGAAGCGAGCCAGGTCTCGCAGCAAGGGCAAGGCTACCAGGACACCCCCGGCATCTACAGCAAGGAGCAGGTCGCCGGCTGGCGCAAGGTCACCGACCGCGTGCACGAGCGTGGCGGCAAGATCTTCATTCAGCTCTGGCATGTCGGCCGCATCTCGCATGTCGACCTCCAGGCGAATGGCGCCGCCCCGGTGGCGCCGAGCGCGATCCGCGCCAAGGGCAAGACTTTCGTGAACGGCGGCTTCGCCGACGTCTCCGAGCCCCGCGCGCTCGAGCTTTCCGAGATTCCGGGAACCATCGACGACTTCAAGCGCGCGACGAAGAATGCGCTCGAGGCCGGTTTCGACGGCGTCGAGATTCACGGGGCCAACGGCTACCTGCTCGAGCAGTTCGCCAAGGACGGCGCCAACAAGCGCACGGACGCCTATGGCGGCTCGATCGAGAACCGCGCGCGGCTGATGCTGGAAGTCTCCAAAGCCGTCGTGGCCGAGGCCGGAGCCAATCGTACCGGCATCCGCATCTCGCCGGTGACGCCGGCCAACGACATCTCGGATTCCAATCCGCAGGCCCTGTACAACCACATTGTCGACGGCCTCAGCGCGCTCAAGCTGGTCTATCTCCACGTCGTCGAAGGCGCCACCGGCGGCCCCCGCGACATCGCGCCGTTCGACTACGCGTCCTTGCGCAAGCGCTTTACCGGCGCCTACATCGCCAACAACGGCTACGATTTCGATCTCGCAACCAAGGTGCTGGACGCCAACGCGGCCGACCTCATCGCCTTCGGCAAGCCGTTCATCTCCAACCCCGATCTCGTCGAGCGGCTGAAGCAGGGCGCCGCGCTGAACGACTGGGACAAGAATACGTTCTACGGCGGCGGCGCGAAGGGATATACGGACTACCCGACGCTGGCAGCTGAGCCGGCGGAGTGATCTCCGCTTTCTCCTCCGTCATTGCGAGGAGCTTTTGCGACGAAGCAATCCAGACTGCCATTGCGAAAAGACTCTGGATTGCTTCGCTTCGCTCGCAATGACGCGGTAGACGCAGCCGGGTTCACCAGAAAGAAAAAGGCCGGGATCGCTCCCGGCCTTTCGCATTTGATGACGTTACGCGCCGCTTACTTCGCTTCCGCGCGCTTGGGCGGGGTGGCCGGCCACGACTTGATCAGGGTGTCGTAGTCGACCGTCTCGCCCTTCGGCTTCTCGTTGGCGAGCTTGCGCTGGGGCGCGATGGTGCCGTCCTTCTCGGCCTTCGCGAACCAGTACTCCGGCTTCTCCTTCTTGTGCAGCTTCGGACCGCAGGCACCCTGCACGTTTGACTTTTCCAGGCGCTCCATCACGGAGTCCTGAGCCGCCGCAAGGGCATCCATCGCGGCTTGCGGCGTCTTCGCACCGGACGACGCATCGCCGATGTTCTGCCACCACAGCTGCGCGAGCTTCGGATAGTCGGGCACGTTGTTGCCGGTCGGGGTCCACTGCACGCGCGCAGGCGAGCGGTAGAACTCGATCAGGCCGCCGAGCTTCGGCGCGCGCTCGGTGAACGACTTGTCCCAGATGTCGGATTCACGGATGAAGGTGAGACCGACATGGCTCTTCTTCAAGCTCACCGATTTGGAGATGATGAACTGGAGATAGAGCCAGGCCGCCTTGCGGCGATCCGCCGGGGTCGACTTGAGCAGCGTCACGGAGCCGGCGTCCTGATAGCCGAGCTTCATGCCTTCCTTCCAGTACGCACCGTGCGGCGAGGGCGCCATACGCCATTTCGGCGTACCGTCCGCGTTCATCACGGCGATGCCCGGCTTCACCATGTCGGCGGTGAAGGCCGTGTACCAGAACATCTGCTGGGCGATGTTGCCCTGCGCCGGCACCGGGCCTGCCTCGGAGAACGTCATGCCCTGGGCCTGCGGCGGCGCATACTTCTTCAGCCAGTCGAGATATTTGGTGATCGAGTAGACCGCGGCCGGACCGTTGGTGTCGCCACCACGCTCCACCGAGGAGCCGACCGGGCGGCAGCCTTCCATGCGGATGCCCCATTCGTCGACCGGCAGGCCGTTCGGAATGCCCTTGTCACCGTTGCCGGCCATCGAGAGCCAGGCATCGGTGAAACGCCAACCGAGCGAGGGGTCCTTCTTGCCATAGTCCATATGGCCGTAGACCTTGACGCCGTTGATCTCCTTGATGTCGTTGGTGAAGAACTCGGCGATGTCCTCATAGGCGGACCAGTTCACGGGCACGCCGAGCTCGTAGCCATACTTGGCCTTGAACTTGGCCTTGTAGTCGGCGTTGGTGAACCAGTCGTAGCGGAACCAATAGAGGTTCGCGAACTGCTGGTCGGGCAGCTGATAGAGCTTACCGTCGGGACCGGTCGTGAACGACTTGCCGATGAAGTCGTTGACGTCGAGCATGGGATCGGTGACGTCCTTGCCCTCGCCGGTCATGTAGTCCGAGAGAACGACGGTCTGTCCGTAGCGGAAGTGGGTGCCGATCAGGTCGGAATCGTTGATCCAGCCGTCATAGACGTTCTTGCCGGACTGCATCTGGGTCTGCAGCTTCTCAACGACGTCACCCTCCTGGATGAGGTCGTGCTTGAGCTTGATGCCGGTGAGCTCGGAGAACGCCTTGGCCAGCGTCTGCGATTCATATTCGTGAGTCGTGATGGTCTCGGAGACGACGTTGATCTCCATGCCCTTGAAGGGCTCGGCAGCCTTGGCGAACCACTCCAGCTCCTTCTTCTGGTCTTCCTTCGACAGCGTCGAGGGCGTGAACTCTGCGATCCACTTCTGGATCACGGCGTCGTCGGCAGCGCGGACCGGCGCCGAGACGGCGAACGACACCGCGACAATCGCGGCGACGCTGGACATGGTCAGAAAACTGCTCTTGGTCAATGGACCTTTCCTTCTCCTAAACTGTCGCATGTTGTTCCTCCGTTGCAGCGACAAACTTTTATACAGACCCGGATTGCCCCCGGATCTGGCCGTCCCTTCGCGAGCTTCAGACCGTGCGGAATATGAGCACGGCCGTCACCAACGAAATTCCACTTGCGAGCCACAGGCGCGAGATTTCAACGCCCTCCTCGCCGATCGGCAGCGTTGCGATCGCATCCGTGCCGAAGAAACCGATCCAGAGAAGGTGGATGACCGCCGCAGCGATCAGCGAAACAAACAGGCGGTCGCCGCGCGTGGTCGGAATGCGGAGCACGCCGACGCGCTCGGCTTCGGGATAGACCGCCGCAAGCCACGTCATCACGGCGAGCGTGCAGGCGAGCGCGGCGAAGAAGATTGCCGTCGGCAGCGTCCAGGCCATCCATGCGATGGATTCCATATGCTCTACTCCTTGCGCATGATCTGGTCCGAAAACCGGTTTCCACTTTTCGGGATCATGCGCGCCTCAGACGCGACCGAGCGCAAAACCGCTCGCGATGTAGTTGCGGACGAACCAGATCACGAGCGCGCCCGGAATGATGGTGAGCACGCCGGCGGCTGCCAAGAGGCCCCAGTCCATGCCCGATGCCGATACCGTGCGCGTCATGATCGCCGCGATCGGCTTGGCCGACACCGAGGTCAGCGTGCGCGCGAGCAGAAGCTCGACCCAGGAGAACATGAAGCAGAAGAAGGCGGCGACACCGATGCCGCTCGCGATCAACGGCACCAGGATCTTGATGAAGAAGCGCGGAAAGGAATAGCCGTCGAGAAAGGCGGTCTCGTCGATCTCGCGTGGAACGCCGGAGACGAAGCCTTCGAGGATCCACACCGCCAGCGGCACGTTGAAGATGCAATGCGCGAGCGCGACCGCCCAGGGCGTATCGAACAGGCCGATCGCCGAATAGAGGTTGAAGAACGGCAGCGCATAGACCGCGGCCGGCGCCATGCGGTTCGACAGCAGCCAGAAGAACAGATGCTTGTCGCCGAGGAAGCGGTAGCGCGAGAAAGCATAGGCCGCCGGCAGCGCCACCGAGATCGAGATGATGGTGTTGAGGATGACGTATTCCAGCGAGTTGATGTAGCCGGAATACCAGCTCTCGTCGGTGAAGATGCGCTTGTAATGCTGGAGCGTCGGCGTGTGCGGCCACAGCGTCATCGTCGAGACGATTTCGGCATTGGTCTTGAAGCTCATGTTGACGAGCCAGTAGATCGGCAGCAGCAGAAAGATCAGGAACAGCCCCATGATGAGGCGGCGGCCGGGGATCGAGTGCATCAGGCCACTCCTTCCTTTGGCTTGAGCGCCGGCACCGGCTTCAGCGCGGCCGACGGCTTGGGCTCCGCCGCCGGCTCGCTCTCCGCCTGGACTTTGCGCTCGGCGCCCGCATTGGTCATGACGGTGTAGAAGATCCAGCAGACGATCAGGATGATCAGATTGTAGACGAGCGACAGCGCCGCGGCCTGGCCGAGGTCGAATTGGCCGAGCGCGATCTTGACCAGCTCGATCGACACGAAGGTCGTGGAGTTGCCGGGGCCGCCGCCGGTGACGACGAACGGCTCGGTATAGATCATGAAGCTGTCCATGAAGCGCAGCAGCACCGCGAT
This sequence comes from Bradyrhizobium sp. SHOUNA76, assembly GCF_023006445.1. Lineage (NCBI taxonomy): Bacteria > Pseudomonadati > Pseudomonadota > Alphaproteobacteria > Hyphomicrobiales > Nitrobacteraceae > Bradyrhizobium > Bradyrhizobium sp. SHOUNA76. Next base: position 2,429 of record NZ_JALBHA010000119.1, on the reverse strand, counting down.
CAAGAGCACGCGGTTCATCTTCGGCAGCTGGATCGCCTTGAACACGGCCCAGCGCGAGGCGCCGTCGATCTGGGCGGCCTGATAATAGGCTTCGGGAATCGACTTCAGGCCGGCATAGCACAGCAACGCAACGAGGCTGGTCCAGTGCCAGACGTCCATCACGATGACGGTGACCCAGGCATCGATCTCGTTGGAGACGTAATTGTAGTCGATGCCGACGGCATTGAGGACATAGCCGAGCAGGCCGATGTCGGGGCGCCCGAAGATCTGCCAGATCGTGCCGACCACGTTCCACGGAATTAGCAGCGGCAGCGCGAGGATGACGAGGCAGGCCGCCACCGTCCAGCCCTGTCGCGGCATCGACAACGCGACGACGATGCCGAGCGGCACCTCGATCGCGAGGATCACCAGCGAGAAGAACAGATTGCGCCCGAGCGAGGCGAGGAAGCGGCCGCCGAGATCGGTCGAGGGATCGAGCAATTCCTTGAACCAGCCGACCCCGTTCCAGAAGAACTGGTTGTTGCCGAAGGTGTCCTGCATCGAATAGTTCACCACCGTCATCAGCGGCAGCACCGCCGAGAAAGCGACGACCAGGAACACCGGCAGCACCAGGAACCAGGCTTTTTGGTTGACGATCTTGTCCATCAGGCGGCTCCCTCCACCAGAAGGCTGTCGGCGTAGACGTGGACGTGCGACGGATCGAATTTCAGTCCGGCCATGCCGTCCGAGCTGGCGAACCCCGCGGGCGCGCGCGCCGCGAGCTTGGCGTCGCCGAAGCGTGCTCGCGCAAAACGGATGCGGCCGAGATCGTCGAGACGCTCGATCCTTGCGGTGAGCAGACCGGGCGCAGGCGCGACGACCTCCACGAATTCCGGACGGACGCCGATCTCGATCTTCGCGCCCGAAGGCAGGTTGTCGTAAGCGCGGTTGAGTCCGATGACGTGGCCATCGATCCGCGCCTCGCGTCCCCTCACCTCGGCCGGCAGGATGTTCATGCCGGGCGAGCCGATGAAATAGCCGACGAAGGTGTGCGCCGGCTTGTCGAACAGCTCGGCCGGCGTACCGCTCTGCACGACGCGGCCGTCATGCATCACAACGACGGTATCGGCAAAGGTCAGCGCCTCGGTCTGGTCGTGGGTGACGTAGATCATCGTGAGGTCGAGCTCACGATGCAGCGCCTTCAGCTTGGAGCGGAGCTGCCATTTCAGCTCGGGATCGATCACCGTCAGCGGCTCGTCGAACAGCACGGCGGCGACGTCGGAACGGACGAGGCCGCGGCCGAGCGAGATCTTCTGCTTGGCGTCCGCCGTCAGGCGCGTCGCCTTGCGGTTGAGATAGGGTTCGAGATCGAGCAGGCGACCGATCTCTGCTACGCGCTTGTCGATCTCGGCCTTGGGCACGCCGCGGTTCTTCAGCGGAAACGCCAAATTCTGCCCCACCGTCATGGTGTCGTAGATCACCGGAAACTGGAACACCTGGGCGATGTTGCGCTTCTGGGTTGACAGCGGTGTGATGTCCTTGCCGTCGAACAGGATTTTCCCCCGCGACGGCGTGATGATGCCGGAGATGACGTTGAGCAGCGTGGTCTTGCCGCAGCCGGACGGGCCGAGCAGCGCGTAGGCGCCACCCTGCCGCCAGGTCATGGTGACAGGCTTCAGCGCAAAGCTGTCCTGTGGCGCATCATTGCCGCCGTAGGAATGGGCGAGATCGACGAGGTCAATGCGGGCCATGTCGCACCTCCCTCAAGAGCTCGGCGCCGCGACCAACCGGTCGGCGGCATCGAAGACAAAAACGTCGTTGGGATCGAGCACGGCGTCGAGCGTCTGGCCCGGCTCGAACTCGTGCACGCCGTGCAGCACCGCCACCCAATTCGATCCTTCGCGGGTCAGATGCACGAAACTCTCCGAACCGGTGATCTCGGTCACCGTCACCGTGGCATGGAAGGCATGGCGATCGGCCTCGCCATTGGCGAGCGCGAGTTGATGGGCGCGAAAACCGACACGATAGGCGCCGTCGGCAAGGCTTGAATAAAGACCGGAGGCCGGCGAAGCCGTGCCGCCGGCATAAGCGACCTGCCCGTTCCTCTTCTCGATGCCGACGAGGTTGAGCGGCGGATCGGAGAAAACCTGCGCGACGCGCAGCGTCTGCGGGCGGCGGTAGACGTTGGCGGTCTCGCCCATCTGAAGCGCCTCGCCTTCCCACATGCACACCGTGTTGCCACCGAGCAGCAGCGCCTCGGTCGGCTCGGTGGTGGCGTAGACGAAGATCGCGCCCGAAGCCTCGAAGATGCGCGGCAGCTCGGCGCGCAGTTCCTCGCGCAGCTTGTAATCGAGATTGGCGAGCGGCTCGTCGAGCAGCACGAGATCGGCGCCCTTGACCAGCGCGCGAGCGATCGCGGTGCGCTGCTGCTGGCCGCCGGAGAGCTGGAG
>NZ_JALBHA010001199.1:0-307 GCF_023006445.1 Bradyrhizobium sp. SHOUNA76 | reverse complement strand
GCGTTTTGCGTCCTGGCTCGCGCGCAAGGGCATCGGCGTCGGCGACACCGTTGCGGCGATGCTGCCGAACATCCCGGCGATGAACGAGGCGCATTTCGCCGTGCCCATGACCGGCGCCGTGCTCAACGCGCTGAACATCCGTCTCGATGCGCCCTCGATCGCGTTCCAGCTTGATCATGGCGGCGCCAGGATCATCCTGGTCGATCCCGAGTTTTCAGGCGTCATCACCGACGCGCTGGCGCAGATGACGGGGCCCAAGCCGCTGGTGGTCGACGTCGACGACGCCTCGTTCAAGGGCGGCGAGCGC
>NZ_JALBHA010001198.1:0-308 GCF_023006445.1 Bradyrhizobium sp. SHOUNA76 | reverse complement strand
GCGGCGTCAGCCGGCATCAACGTCTGCCTGCGCAAGGTCGAGCCGACCAGAATCTTCGAGCTGATCAGGCAGCATGGCGTCACCCACATGTGCGGCGCGCCGATCGTCTACAACACGCTGATCAACGCGCCCGATGCGCCCAAAGGCAATGCCGCCCGCCGCGTCGTCGGCCTGATCGCAGGCGCAGCGCCCCCGGTCGCGGTGCTCGAAGGCGCCGAAAGCATCGGCATCAAGCTGACGCATGTCTACGGCCTGACCGAGGTCTATGGCCCCGCTTCGGTCTGTGCCGAGCAGCCCGGCTGGGACGA
>NZ_JALBHA010001197.1:0-309 GCF_023006445.1 Bradyrhizobium sp. SHOUNA76 | reverse complement strand
GGGCGAGACGAGATGACGCAGGCACAGCTCGCGCAGGGGACATCGCCCCTGCTCGCGGTTCGCGACGTCAGCGTCGTGTTCGGCGGCATCATCGCGCTCAACGGCGTGTCCTTTGACATGCACAAGGGCCAGATCCTCGGCTTGATCGGCCCCAACGGCGCCGGCAAGACCACGCTGTTCAACTGCCTCTCGCGGCTTTATCAGCCGTCGTCCGGCGACATCCTGATGGAAGGCGCCAGCATCCTGACGCGGCCGCCGCACCGGATCGCGGAAATCGGCATCGGCCGCACCTTCCAGAACGTGGCGCTG
>NZ_JALBHA010001196.1:0-311 GCF_023006445.1 Bradyrhizobium sp. SHOUNA76 | reverse complement strand
ACTTGAGCAGGTCGGCCTTGCCGGTGACGCTCAGATCCGCACCCGTCGAGCTCTTCAGCGTGACGGCACCGCCGCCAACGCTCGAAGCGGTCTGGTTGAAGCTGGTGGCGAGCGTCGCAGCACCGGCAGTGATGGATGCCGTCTTGACGCCGCTGGCCAGATCGACCGCGGTCAACAGATCGCTGACGGTCGCAGCCGGAGTGCCCGCGGTCCCGAGATAGACCGTGGAGTTGCCGTTGCCGTCGGTGACGAGGTTGCCGCTGACGCCCGAGCCGGACGCAACACCAGTCGATGCCGGAGCAGAACCCGAG
>NZ_JALBHA010001195.1:0-313 GCF_023006445.1 Bradyrhizobium sp. SHOUNA76 | reverse complement strand
AGGCGTCATCACCGACGCGCTGGCGCAGATGACGGGGCCCAAGCCGCTGGTGGTCGACGTCGACGACGCCTCGTTCAAGGGCGGCGAGCGCATCGGCGAGATCGAATACGAGGCAGCCGTTGCGCAAGGCGATCCAGGCTTCACGGCGATCACGCCGAGCGACGAATGGGACGCCATCGCGCTGAGCTACACCTCGGGCACAACAGGCAATCCCAAGGGCGTCGTGACCCATCATCGCGGCGCCTATCTCAATGCCGTCAGCAATATCCTCGCCGGCAATCTCGGCCAGCATCCGGTCTATCTCTGGACGCTG
>NZ_JALBHA010001194.1:0-328 GCF_023006445.1 Bradyrhizobium sp. SHOUNA76 | reverse complement strand
CAAGATCGTCGAGCGACTGGTGAACGTCGGTGAGCAGGTCAAATCCGGTCAGCCGCTGATGCGGATTGACGAAACCGACCTCCGTCTCGCGCTTACGGCGAAGCGCAATGCCGTTGCGGCAGCGCGCGCAACTGTCGTTCAGACCGACGCCGACGAGCGGCGCTACGCCAACCTGATGAACGACGGGTGGACGTCCAAGCAGCGCTACGAGCAGGCGAAGGCCGCGTCGGACACCGCCAAAGCGCAGCTTGCTGCAGCGGAAGCCGACGCAGAGGTCGCCGAGAACCAGGCGACCTACTCGCTCCTGGTTGCGGATGCGGACGGAACG
>NZ_JALBHA010001193.1:0-338 GCF_023006445.1 Bradyrhizobium sp. SHOUNA76 | reverse complement strand
GATCGCCGGTGTGAAACCAGCCGCCTTCGAACGCTTCCTTGGTGGCCTTCTCGTTCTTGAGGTAGCCCTTCATCACGATGTTGCCGCGGAACATGACCTCGCCGATGGTTTCGCCGTCGCGCGGGACCTCCTGCATGGTCTGCGGATTGATCACGGTGACGCCTTCCTCGAGCGGGTAGGGCACGCCCTGCCGGCGCTTCATGCGCGCCCGTTCGGGAGCGGGAAGTTCGTCCCAGCCGGGCTGCTCGGCACAGACCGAAGCGGGGCCATAGACCTCGGTCAGGCCGTAGACATGCGTCAGCTTGATGCCGATGCTTTCGGCGCCTTCGAGCACCGCG
>NZ_JALBHA010001192.1:0-350 GCF_023006445.1 Bradyrhizobium sp. SHOUNA76 | reverse complement strand
CATCCTGATCCGGCGAAAGGGGCGGTCGTACGTCGTCACGAGCCGCGGATCGGGGAGCGGTGGACGCGGCAGCGTCGTGCACGAGAGGTGGGAGCAGGGCGGGCGAACCCCGTGAGGTCCCGGCGGCGTGCGGACGAGCGGCGCTTGAAGCGTACGGCCAAATCGCGTGGTCCTGGCTGTCGTTGCTACAGCCAAGCCTTGCGGAGGTGTGGGCCGCCCGACCGGGCGAAGCGCGCCGTCAATTCGCGAGGTGACGGAGGCAAGCAGGAACTCGTCTCCGGGGAGAGCGCGCCATACGCCGTCAAACATCGCGCAGGGAAGGCCGGACGTTTCCGGCTTCACCTGTCATC
>NZ_JALBHA010001191.1:0-363 GCF_023006445.1 Bradyrhizobium sp. SHOUNA76 | reverse complement strand
GTAGGCCATCGACCCCCAGAACACGGAATGCGTGAGCGGGATGAAGGCCAGCACGGCGGCCAATGCGGTGAGGATCACCGGCCTCGTGCGTTGCACCGTGGCCTCGATGACAGCGTGATAGTCGTCAAGTCCGGCGGCAAGGTTCTCCTTGATCTGTTCGGTCAGGATCAGCGTGTTGCGCATCAGGATGCCCGCCAGTCCGATCAGGCCCAGGATGGCGTTGAACCCGAATGGCTGGTGGAAGAGCAGCAATGCCGGCACGACGCCGACGAGGCCGAGCGGTCCCGTCAGGACGACCATCGCCATCGTCGAGAACGAGCGCACCTGCAGCATGACGACGATCAGCATCGCGGCAATCATGGC
>NZ_JALBHA010001190.1:0-363 GCF_023006445.1 Bradyrhizobium sp. SHOUNA76 | reverse complement strand
CTGGTGGGTCGAGATCAGCTGGCTGCCCAGGAACGGCGAGGAGCCGAACGGGGTCGGATACTGCTTGATGGTGAAGTCCCAGATCAGGCCGGCCGAGGAGTTGATGATCGCAAACAGCGCGATGAAGCCGGCGACGTTGGTCAGCACCGGTGCCTTGGCGAGCGGCTTGAACAGGATGCGCTCGATCGCGATGCCGGCGACGAAGGAGAATGCCAGCGTGATGATGAAGGCGGCCCAATAGGACAGGCCCCATTGCATCAGCTGCCAGGAGATGAAGGTCGAGAACATCGCCATCTCGCCTTGCGCGAAGTTGAGATGGTCGATGGCCTGGTAGATCATGACCACGGCGAGCGCCATGCAGGC